>NZ_CEVIVD010000028.1:38346-45206 GCF_982290655.1 Protofrankia sp. CiP1_Cm_nod3 | reverse complement strand
CGACTCCCTTGCGCAGCAGATCATCGCTTCGGCCGACTTATTGCGGCCGCGTCTTGCGGACGTCGTTCGCCGCCTCAAGGATCTCGACTATCCAGGTGCCAAAATTTTCATGTTGGACCTCCCACGATTCGGTTCCATGCTACGGCGACGGACCCCCCGAGCCGGTTGGCAGCTCGCGGAGTGGCAGGGGTCGTGGTTTCGAGACGGCTATCTTAGAGATCATGTTTATCTGTTCACGGATAGCAGGATTGCTCTTGCGAGCTCCGGCGAGGCCCGCTTTGTTGACCTGGGAGATTTCAATCTCGAACAGCTCGATAATATTGACCGTGGTCTACGGATAATAGAAGACTGCTATCTCCACGACGGTAGCGACCCCCGCTGAAAGCCGAGTAAAATTGTTGAATTAAGCGGTTTGCGTGAATACAGCGACGTAGAACTTTGATCTATTTTTTGCATTCTCGCGGTCAGGCGCGTAGGAGGGTGATGGTGTGGCCGGCGGGGCTGGGGATGGTGGTGATGGTGGTTCTGTCGGTGATGGGTGGGGCGTCGGGACGGGTGTCGAAGAGGACAAGGACGCCGTGGTCGAGGTGGATGCGGTCGAGGTAGCCGTCGAGCTGGATCAGGCCGCGGCGCAGCGGGTCGGCCTCAGCTTGATGTTGAACGGGCTGGACGTGCCCAGCCGGGACGGGTCACCGCCGGAGGCAGCCCCGGGGACCCGCGGAATCGCGAAGCGATTTCGAGGGTGGTAGTCGCGGACGTCGCGTAGCCCGCACAGCGCCACCGATGCCGGGAATGCCGCCGGACGATCGGTGAACCCGGCCCGCAACTGCCGCAGCACACTGATCAGGCTCTGCCCGCGCAACGCGTCGATCTCGTCGAAGAACAGCACCAACGGCCGCGGACACACCCGCGCCCACGCCGCGAGCGCGGCAGCGAGCAGGTCCGCCTCGGATGCCTGCGTCCACATCGGCGGATGCAGTTCCGCTGGCAGAGCGAGCTCGGCACGCCGACGGATCTCACCGAGGATGCCGAGTTACGCCGCACCGTAGTCGTCGCCGGCGGCCTCACCCAGCTCGCAGGAGAAGTACAGCGCCGCGTACCGGCCGATGGCGGTCAGCTCCTGCGCCAGCGCCCGCAGCGCTGTCGTCTTCCCCGTCTGCCGGGGCGCGTGCACCACGAAATACCCCCCGACTGCTCGACCAGCCCTGGCGCCTCCGGCAGCCGTGACAACGCCGGCACCATGTAGTGGTACTCCGGCAGGCAGGGGCCCGCCGTGTTGAACCGCCGCACCGGCCACCGCCCTCCACGGCCTCGGGGCAGAACCTCCCACTGCCTCGGGACAAGGACCGCCACCGGCGACTTTACGGCCCACCGCCGGCCCGCCAGGGTGGGCGCCGTGTCCGGCTGTTGTCCACCACGGCATCCGGCGATCTTTGTAGCTGCCCTTCGGGGCGGAGCCGCGAGCCGCGGAGGCGTGAATTCCGTGCTCGATGGCGCTGCTGTTCGTTGCTGGGCGGGCGGCCCCGTTCCCACCCGCCGGCCCGACAGGAAGACGGCCACGCCGAACGAAGCGGTTTCGACGGGCAGGATGCCCGGCCGTAGGTGAAAACCGTTGTCCTGACGACCCTTTCCACCTACAGACGCGGAGACCGTAGGTGGAAAGGGTCGTCAGGACAACGAAAACGACCTACGGCCGCCGCGGTCGTCAGACCTCGGCGACGGCCTGGGCGAACTGGGCCTGGTAGAGGCGGGTGTAGGCGCCGCCTGCGGCGAGCAGGCTGGCGTGGTCGCCCTGTTCGACGATCGCGCCGCCGTCCATCACCAGGATGGTGTCCGCGTCCCGGATCGTCGACAGCCGGTGCGCGATCACGAACGCGGTGCGCCCGGCCCGCAGGGTGGACATGGCCCGCTGGATCAGGACCTCGGTGCGGGTGTCCACCGAGCTGGTCGCCTCGTCCAGCACGAGGATCAGGGGCTCGGCGAGGAACGCGCGGGCGATGGTGATCAGCTGCCGTTCCCCGCCGCTGACGCCGGCGCCCTCGTCGTCGAGCACCGTGTCGTAGCCGTCCGGCAGGGTGCGCACGAAGCGGTCGACGTGCGCGGCGGTGGCCGCGGCGACGATCTGTTCCCGGGTGGCGCCCTCGGCGCCGTAGGCGATGTTCTCGGCGATGGTGCCGCCGAAGAGCCAGGTGTCCTGGAGCACCATGCCGATGCTCGCCCGCAGCTCCTCGCGGGACATGGTGGCGATGTCGACGCCGTCCAGGGTGATCCGGCCGCCGGTGACCTCGTAGAAGCGCATCAGCAGGTTGATCAGGGTGGTCTTGCCGGCGCCGGTCGGGCCGACGATCGCGACGGTGTGCCCGGGGTCCGCGGTCAGTGACAGGTCCTCGATCAGCGGCTTGTCCGGCTCGTAGCGGAACGCAACGTGCTCGAAGGCGACCCGGCCGCGCAGCCGCCCCGGGTGTGCCGGGACGAGCGGGTCGGGTGCCTGCTCGGCGGTGTCGAGCAGGTCGAACACCCGCTCCGCCGAGGCGACCCCGGACTGCACCATGTTCGCCATGCTGGCGACCTGGGACAGCGGCTGGCTGAACTGCCGGGAGTACTGGACGAACGCCTGCACCTCGCCGATCGACAGCGAGCCGGAGGCGACCCGCAGCCCGCCGACGACCGCCACCAGCACGTAGCTGAGGTTCCCGATGAACAGCATCGCCGGCTGCATGAGCCCGGAGATGAACTGCGCGCGCCAGCTGGCGGCGTAGAGCTGCTCGTTGTACTCGCGGAAAATCTGCGCGGACTCCCGCTGACGGCCGAAGACCCGGACCAGCGCGTGCCCGGTGTACATCTCCTCGATGTGCGCGTTGAGCCGGCCGGTGACCTTCCACTGGGTGACGAACTGCGGCTGGGCCAGCTTGCCGATCCTCGTCGCGACGACGATCGACACCGGTACCGCGACCACCGCGATCAGCGCGAGCTCCCAGGAGATCCAGATCATCATCGACAGGACGCCGACGATGGTCAGCACGGACGCGATGATCTGCGACAGGCTCTGCTGCAGGCTCTGCTGGAGGTTGTCGATGTCGTTGGTGACCCGGCTGAGCACCTCACCGCGGGGCTGGCGGTCGAAGTAGCGCAACGGCAGCCGGGAGATCTTCGCCTGCACGTCCGCGCGCAGCGTGCCGATCACCCGCTGCAGCGCCAGGTTCGTGAGCCTGGCCTGCGCGACGCCGCACAGCCCGGCGAGCACGTAGACGGCGAGCACCCACAGCAGCACCGAGCCGATGGCGCCGAAGTCCATCCCCTGGCCGGGGGTGACGTCGAGCGAGGCGAGCAGGTCGGCCTGGGTGCCGTGGCCGCCGGCGCGCAGTTCGGCGACGGCGTCGGCCTTCGAGGTGCCGGCCGGCAGCCGGCGGCTGAAGATCCCGGCGAACACCAGGTCGGTGGCGTGCCCGAGCAGCCGCGGGCCGAGCACGGTCAGCCCGACGCTGACCGTCGCCAGCGCGATCGCCGCGGCGAACAGGTGGCGCTGCGGGCGCAGCAGGCCGAGCAGCCGGCGGCTGGATCCGGCGAAGTCCATCGACTTCTCCGCGGCGCCCTGGCCGACGAAGAAGCGGCCCGGGCCGCCCATCGGCGCCGGGCCCCGGCGTGCCGCTGCCGCCGCCGCTGGTGCCGCCGCCGCTGGTGCCGGCCTGGTCACGCGGCCTCCTCCTCGGTGAGCTGGGAGAGGACGATCTCCCGGTAGGTGGCGTTGTCCGCCATCAGCTGATGATGGGTGCCGGTACCGACAGCTTCGCCGGCGTCCAGCACGATGATCTGGTCGGCGTCACGGATGGTGGCGACCCGCTGGGCGACGATCACAACGGTCGCGCCGGCGGTCTCCCCGGCGAGCGCGGCGCGCAGGCGCGCGTCGGTGGCGTAGTCGAGGGCCGAGAACGAGTCGTCGAACAGGTAGATCTCCGGACGGTGGACCAGCACCCGGGCGATCGCCAGGCGCTGCCGCTGGCCGCCGGAGACGTTCGTCCCGCCCTGGGCGATCACGGTGTCCAGGCCGTCGGGCATGGCCTCGACGAACTCCCTCGCCTGCGCGGTCTCCAGGGCCCGCCACAGCTGGTCGTCGGTGGCGTCCGGGTCGCCGTAGCGCAGGTTGGTCGCGATGGTGCCGGAGAACAGGTACGGCTTCTGCGGGACCAGCCCGACGGTGGCGGCGAGCAGCGCCGGGTCGAGGTCGCGGACGTCGACGCCGTCGACGAGCACGGCGCCCTCGGTGGCGTCGGCCAGCCGCGGGACCAGGCTGAGCAGTGTCGTCTTGCCGCTGCCGGTGCTGCCGATGATCGCGGTGGTGCGGCCGGGCCGGGCCCGCAGGGTGATCCCCCGCAGCACCGCCGCCTCCGCCCCCGGGTAGTGGAACCCGACGTCGCGCAGCTCCAGCTCGCCGTGCCGGTCGAGGGAGCGCACCGGGTCCGCCGGCGACAGCAGGGTGGAGCCGGTGGCCAGCACCTCCTGGATGCGTTCCGCGCACACCTCGGCACGGGGAATCATCATGAACATGAAGGTGGCCATCATCACCGACATCAGGATCTGCATGAGGTAGCTGAGGAACGCGGTGAGCGCGCCGATCTGCATGTGGCCGGCGTCGATGCGGTGCGCGCCGAACCACAGCACCCCCACGCTGACGATGTTGACCACCATCAGCACCAGCGGGAACATCAGCGCCATCAGCCGGCCGAAGCGCAGTGAGACGTCGACCAGCTCGGCGTTGGCCGTCCCGAAGCGGCGCTGCTCGTGGTCGTCCCGGACGAACGCGCGGATCACCCGCAGCCCGCTGATCTGCTCCCGCAGGACGCGGTTGACGGTGTCGAGGCGTTCCTGCATCGCCCGGCCCAGCGGCCGCATCCGGCGCACCACCAGGCTGATGATCACACCGAGGAGCGGCACGACCAGGACCAGCAGGAGGGACAGCCCGGCGTCCTGATGCACGGCCAGCGCGATACCGCCCAGGCACATGATCGGCGCGGAGACCATCAGCGTAAAGATCATCAGTACCAGCATCTGGAGCTGCTGGACGTCGTTCGTGGCCCGGGTGATCAGGGACGGCGTGCCGAACCGGCCGATCTCACGGGCGGAGAACGACTGCACCCGGTCGAAGACGGCCGCCCGCACGTCCCGCCCGAACCCCATCGCGGTACGGGCGCCGAAATACACCGCGGCGCTGGCGCAGAGAATCTGCACGACGGTGACCCCGACCATGATCCCACCGATGCGCAGGATGTAACCGGTGTCGCCGACGACCACCCCGTGGTCGATGATGTCGGCGTTCAGGGTCGGCAGGTAGAGGATGGCAATGGTCGCCACCAGTTGCAGGCCGATCAGGATCTCGATCGGCCGGGCATAGGGGCCCAGGTGGGCCCGCAGAAGTCGGATCAGCATGCAGTCTCTCTCCGCGGCAGGGCGAGGCGAAGCGGAACGATAGTCCGGACGATGGCAACGCTGTCATACCGCCGTGCCGGTCGGAGCCGTGCCGACCAGTGGCGTGCCCCGGCGCCATCCACACGACCGCCGCCGGCCGGGCTGGCCGCGATGGCCACGCCGGCGACGAACGGCCCGTGGCCCGCCGAGGCACAAGAACACTACGAGTTGAACCTGACTTCAGGTCAAGACGTTTTCCCCGACACAGCCCGGAGCAGCCGGGAATCCGCCGGCACGCCAGAAATGATCATTTGGCCGGTGTGGCCCGCCCTGTCCCGTGAGGCCGTAACGTAACGGCCGTCCGCCAGTCCGCCGGTCGGGTCATAGCCAGGAGCAGCCATGAGCGAAGCCCGTCCCACAGGGACCATGACGACAGGGAGCGCGGCGGCAGGGAGCGGCGGGCTGCGCGTCCGGGCGGGTGCGCTGACTCCCATGCCGACGGTGACGATCCTGGACGACTACCAGCGGGTGGCGCTCACCAGCGCCGACTGGTCGGCGGTGCGCGACCACTACACGGTGGAAGTGCTCGACGAGCACATCCCCGACCGCGACGCGCTGGTCCGGCGGCTGCGCGACAGCGAGGTGGTCGTCGCGATGCGTGAGCGGACCCGGTTCCCGGCCGACCTGCTGCGCGCGCTGCCCGCGCTGCGGCTGCTGGCCACCACCGGGATGGCCAACGCGGCGATCGACCTCGACGCGGCCCGGCAACAGGGCGTCACCGTCTGCGGGACCACCGGGTGGGGCAACGCGATGCCCGAACTCACCATCGGAATGATCATCGCGCTCACCAGGAACTTCGCGCAGGAGGACGCCGCCATCCGGGCCGGCGGCTGGCAGCACACCATCGGCCCCGGCCTGGCCGGGCACACCCTCGGCGTCGTCGGCCTCGGCCGTCTCGGCATCCCGGTCGCCAGGCTGGCGCGGGCGTTCGACATGACGGTCATCGCCTGGTCGCCGCACCTGACCCCGCAACGCGCCGCCCCGCACGGCGTGCGCGCCGTCAGCAGGCGGGAACTGTTCACCGGCTCCGACGTGATCACCATCCACCTGCCGCTGTCGGAGACGACCCGGGGCCTGATCGGCGCCGCCGACCTCGCCCTGATGAAGCCGACGGCCTACCTGGTCAACACCTCCCGCGGCCCCATCGTCGACGAGGACGCGCTGCTGGCCGCCCTGCGCGAACGGCGCATCGCCGGCGCCGGCCTGGACGTCTACGACATCGAGCCGCTCCCGGTCGACCACCCGCTGCGGACGCTGCGCAACACCCTGCTGCTCCCCCACATCGGCTACGTCACCACCGACAGCTACCGGGCGTTCTACGCACAGATCGTCGAGAACATCCTCGCCTGGCACGACGGCACCCCGATCCGCCTGCTGTAGCCGGCCTGCCCGCCGGC
>NZ_CEVIVD010000028.1:34725-38044 GCF_982290655.1 Protofrankia sp. CiP1_Cm_nod3 | reverse complement strand
GTCGCCGTACGGGCCAGGCGGCATGATCGTTGCGACCTGGGTGCCGCCTCGACAACAGCCGAAGGGGCCACCAATCCCCTGCCGGCCCAGGGCCCTGACGCGCGGCCCACCCAGCCGTAGGTGGAAACCGCTACCGGGCTGACGGAAACCACCTACAACCACGGCCAGCGCTCGTCGGCTGTCGGTGGAAACCGCTGCTGGGACAACAGAAACCACCTACACGGTGCGCCGCGCGAGGCGGGAACGCCCGATGATCTCTACAGGAGCGGGATTCAGGGGGGAGGGCCAAGCTCCCCCAGAAGTCAGACATAAGGTGTCAGACCTGATGGAGACCGGCTCTCGACACGACGGAGACTTCCATGGACTCATCCCACGACGCGTTCCATGGCTTCCCGGACGACACGGGAGTGGACACCTTCGTCCGGGAGTTCCCGACGGCGGTAGCGCCGGTGGACCGCAGCTACTTGATGACGAAACCGACGTTGTTCGTTCTGCGGGTGCGGGGAGACGGGCCCGCGTACGACAAGCGGGTCCGCAGGGTCGTAGAAGCGCTCCGGGAGCCGATCGACCAGGGCGGGAAGCTGGTGCCGTATGCGGTGCTCGATACGGAGGCGGGCGGACCGCTGCTCACCGAACAGGCCGGTGACCGGCTCGGCTTTGGCAGACCCCGGCACATGACGCCCGATCGCTTCCCGCAGTTCACACTGCTGCGAGACGTGATCGATGACATCCGGAAACGGGCTGAGGGAGCCGGGCCGGATGCGGGCGCGCGGGGTTTGCGGAACTCCGCCTACGCCAAGCGGGTGCGGCAGGGGGGGCTGCCGGGCTTTCTGTGGACGATCAGCGGCGGAGACGCCCCGCCTGTGCATAGCGCCGTGTACGGCTGGCTGGTGAGCCTGGTGTGGCTGCCCCTGACGCGGACCCTGCCCCGCCGGCTGTGGGCTTGGCGCAAGACGCATCAACTCGTCCGGCCCGTCCGGCTGCCGGGACGGCGTGGACGCCGCAGATGGCTGGGCGCCCAGGAGAACGTCGACGAGAACGTCTTCCGGGTGCTGGAGGACCTGTCGCTGCGGCAGGTCGTCCGCTTGGCGCGGGCAGACACAGCAGCGGCCGGGGCAGGGCGGTCCGACGGGCACCCCCGCCACGAAGAGGCGATGGCAGCGCTGGAGCAACTGCTGCTGAGGGCCCTGCTGGAGGACCTGTCCGATCCGCCGACGGGCAGCCTGTGGCCCAAGAGGCGCCGCCGCACGGCCCGTCCCGTCCTACTGGTACCGCTGCCCCGCGGCCCGCAGCAGCGCCCCCCGGAGGAAGCCGCGCGGGCTCTTGCGGAGGTCGTGCGCACCGAGCGATTCCTTTCCGCGTTCTGCGAGATACGGCCGAGCGCGCATGCGCCGGGCCCTCTGGTGATCGCGATCGGCCAGCCGTCCGATGCCCTGCTCGACCGGATCGGACCATCCCAGGAGGTCACTCTTGGACCAGCCGGCCATCTGCTCCATGAACCAAACAGCGGAAAACCCGTGCTCGTGCCGCTCAGCGACGAGTCCTTCAACCGGCCGGGGCTGCCCATCCGCCGCGTGGCGCCGAAGACCTTCCGGATCGACTGGAGGGCGATAAACGCGTTAATTGCCGGTATGGTGACGCTGGTGCTCACCGTGACAGCCGTCACGGTGCTGTTGCCAGGCCATTCGCACGGCTGCGTCGGCGGCCCCGACCCGGTGGCCGCGTCCGCGCGCAGCGACCAGGTGGCCACGGACCCCACCGGCTGGTACGACGCGGCGATCGAGGCGATCCGGCAGCAGAACGAGCGTGCCGTGACGTTCTTCAGGAGTGGCAGGACTGTCCGCACCATTGTGGTCTTCGTGTCGAACCGCCCAGCCAGCCCCATCGACACCCTCTTCGACGGCACCATCCCGGAACTGCGCGGTATCGCCCTTTGGCAGCGCAAGCTCAACCAGGACTCGAACGCCGACCGTAGCCAGGTCCCCCTGCTGGTCGACGTCCGTCAGACCGGCCTGGCCTTCCACGACGCCGAGCAGGAGGCGCGGAAACTGGTCGAGCAGGTCCGCACCTGGAAGCCGCGTCCCGATCACAGCGACGACTACGCACAGGTCATCGGCGTCCTCGGCTACGCACAGAGCAGGAACGAGACCAAAGCGGCTCTCGAGGTACTTGACGAGGCAAATATCTTGACCATCGGCACCACCGCTACCGCCGACGAAATGCTCGGCGAGTCGGTCTACTGGCCCATCACACCGCTCAACAGCCGCGAGGCCGCGATCGAAGGGAACCTCGCCGCCACGCAACGCATCATTGCCCGGCACAGTGACAGCGGCGGATGCGTCCCAGCCAAACAGGCCCTCGTCATCGAGGACTACGGCGACCTGTACAGCCGAAGTCTCGCGGCGCATTTCGTGAGCCGCTTCCACGGCCAGAAGCAGGAGATCAACTTCACTCAGGGCGGCACCGGCCCCACGAACCCGCCAGCCGGCACCCCCACTTACACCAACGCCACCGACCTGGCGAACCGGGTCTGCGAAGAGATATCCGAACGGCCAGACACCGTCGTCTACTGGTCGAGCCGCGCCCAGGACTTCATCGCGTTCGTCACAAGCTTCGACACCCAGGGCACCTGCACCCACCACGACGTCACCGTGCTCGGCGGCAACGAGCTCACCAACGTCTCCCAGACCGGCGTCTTCAACAACAAGCAGTGGCTGCGGATCTACTACTCCGCGCACCGGCTTCCCGCGGACGACGCCCGCGCCGGCTCCGCCACCGAGAACTTCGTCAGCGACTACAACACCTTCGTCAAAAACACGACCAAGGGCGAGGACCCCTGGATCGATGACGGGCACTCGGCAGTGGCATACGACGCCTTCCATGTGCTCTCCCGGGTCTCCAACATCGCCTATAGCGGCAATCCGACGGCCCGCCCTACCGATATGGAAGCTTTCTTCAGAGCCGGCGACATCACCTTCAACGGCGCAACCGGCTATATTCACTACGCGGCAGGCGTCAACCAGCCACCCGTGGACAAGACCCTCGTGCTGCTACATCAGACTGGCAAGCATCCGGTGGCGGTGGTTGTCTGCGGCGCCTACCAGCAGGACCAAAACGGCTCGGCCGAGGATAAGCCATGTCTCGGCGCCCCGCGCTGAGACATCGGTGTGGGTCTGACCCGAAAAATGGGCTGCGGAGGCAGGTGAACATCACTGTCCGTCACACCGTTTCTCGAACCTGGAAGGGGCGGCGCCGTTCCCTGGAGATCCGGAGGCCCCGGATGCTGGTGCACGGAAATGTCACGGGGCTTGTGTCGGGG
>NZ_CEVIVD010000028.1:0-34280 GCF_982290655.1 Protofrankia sp. CiP1_Cm_nod3 | reverse complement strand
CGGCCTGCTCGTGGCTGCTGGGGTTGTGGGAGCTGTTCAGCCAGTACCGCTGCCGTTGGAAGGGGTAGGTGGGGAGGTCGACCCACCGGGCCCGCCACGGCTCGAAAACCGCCGGCCAGTGTGGGGTCACCCCGTGCACATGCAGGTGTGCCAGGGCGGTCATCGCCATATCGGTCTCGGGGCGCCGCCCGTCCAGAACGGAGACGATCACCGGTGTCGGAACCGGTGTCGAGGCCGGAGACGTCCTGGGGACCGGGGCCGAGGGAATGGGACGGTCCGGGGCCGCCGTCGACAGCACCGGCTGGGGGCCCAGTTCCACGAACACGGTCACCTGGTCGGCCACCAGCGCGGTCACCACGTCGCGGAAAGGCACCGTGTCGCGGCAAGGAACGCTGTCCTGGGAAAGCACCGCGTCCTGGAAAAGTCCGGTGTCGTGGAGCTGCCGCGCCCAGTATTCCGGTGTGCCGGCCTCCTCGGTGACGAACCGGCCGGTCCGGGCGGAGAGGATCGGGACCGTCGGGGAGCTGAAGGCCAGCTTGTCGACGATCCCGCGGAACTCGTCGGGGACAGGGCCGGCCGCCGCCGTCGCGCCGTCGCCAGCGCCGTCACCGTCGCTGTCGCGGGGATGCCGTCGCGGCAGCCGGCCCGGCGCGGCCAGCAGCGTAGCGGCGTCGGACAGGGAGAGCACGCCCGCCACATGGGCCGCCACCAGCCCGCCGCAGGCGTCGCCGGTGATGACGTCCGGCCGGATTCCCCAGTGCTCTAGCAGCCGGAACAGCGCCACATCCAGGGCGAACAGCGCGGCCCGGGCGAACACGGGCCGCGCGAGCAGGGCGGCGGACGCGGAGTCCTCGGCTGCGAACACCACGTCGCGTAGCGGCCGGTCGGGACGCTGGCCGGGATACCGGGCGAGATGGTGCTCCAGCTCGGCCCACACCGCGTCCAGCGCCTCGGCGAACACCGGGAACGTCCGGTGAAGCTGCCGGCCCGTCCCGAGCAGCCGACCATCCCAGCCGTTGGAACCGCCCGAGCCATCCTGGCCGCTGGAGCCGTCCAGAGCGTCTGAGCCGCCCGAGTCATCCGAACTGCCCAGGCCGGTCAGGGCCTCCGGGTGGCCGGAACCGCTCAGGCCGCCCGGATTACTCGGGCCGGCCAGGCGGCCAACGTCGTCCAGGCCGGTGAAGAGGAAGGCCGTCTTGCCCGGCGTGGACGCGCTCCCCCGCAGCAGGCCCGGCGCGTCGCTCCCGGCGGCCGCGGCGTCCAGTGTGCGCAGCAGGTCGTCGCGGTCCGCGGTGACGACGGCCGCGCGGTGCTCCAGGTGCGCCCGGGTCGTGGCGAGGGATGCGGCGACGGTGTGGGCGTCCAGCGTCGGATCGGCCCGCAGATGATCGGCCAGCCGGCCCGCCTGTGCCCGCAACGCGGGCTCACCACGCGCCGACAGCACGCAGGCGACAGCCCCGGCGGAAAGAACCCCGGCCTGGAGCCCGCCGACGTGGATCGCCCCGGTGGGGACGGTGCCGGCGGCCCCGGTACTGGTGGCAACGGCCCCGGTGTGGATGGTGCCGGTGGGGGGCGGCGCTGAGGCGGGGCCGTCGGCCGGGGACGGCTGTTCGAGGATGGCGTGCCCGTTGGTACCACTGATCCCGAAGGAGGAGACCGCGGCCCGCCGGGGCCGCCCGCCCGTCTCCGGCCAGGGGACCGGCTCGGTCAGCAGCCGCACCGCCCCGGACGACCAGTCCACGTGCGGGGTCGGCCGGTCGACGTGCAGCGTGGACGGGAGCACCCCGTGCCGCATCGCCAGCACCATCTTGATCACACCGGCGACGCCGGCGGCGGCGGCCGTGTGGCCGATGTTCGACTTGATCGACCCCAGCCACAGCGGACGGCCCGCCGGCCGGTCGTGCCCGTAGGTCGCCAGCAGCGCCTGCGCCTCGATCGGGTCCCCCAGCTTCGTCCCCGTACCGTGCGCCTCCACCACGTCCACCTCGTCCGCGGACAGCCGGGCGTCCGCGAGCGCCTGCCGGATCAGCCGCTGCTGCGCCGGCCCGTTCGGCGCCGTCAGCCCGTTGCTGGCGCCGTCGGAGTTCACCGCCGATCCACGGACCAGCGCCAGCACCGGATGGCCGTTACGGCGCGCGTCCGACAGCCGCTCCAGCAGCAGCATCCCCACCCCTTCGCCCCACGACGTGCCGTCCGCGCCGGCCGCGAACGGCTTGCACCGGGCGTTGGAGGCCAGCCCGCGCATCCGGCTGAACGAGACGAACGGGTCGAGATTGGTCACCACGGTCACGCCGCCGGCCAGTGCCAGCGAGCACTCGTTGCGTCGCAGCGCCTGGCCGGCCAGGTGCAGCGCCACCAGCGACGACGAGCACGCCGTGTCCACCGTGAACGAGGGGCCGTGGAATCCCATGGTGTAGGAGATCCGGCCGGACAGCACGGAGAGCGCCGTCCCGGCCAGCAGGTAGGGGCCGATGTTGTCCGGCGCGTCGAGATGGGTCGGGCCGTAGTCGGAGCCGGTCGCGCCGATGAACACCCCGGTCCGGCTCTCCCGCAGCGCCAGCGGGTCGATACCGGCCCGCTCGAAGACCTCCCACGCGCTCTCCAGCAGCAGCCGCTGCTGCGGATCCATCGCGAGCGCCTCCCGCCGCGATATCCCGAAGAATTCCGCGTCGAAATCGGCCGCGTCGTGCAGGAAACCACCCTCCCGCACATACGTCTTCCCCGGCACCCCCCGATCGGGATCGTAGAGCGCGTCCACATCCCACCCCCGGTCCACCGGGAAACCCGAAACGGCGTCACCACCACGCGCCACCAGCTCCCACAAACCCTCCGGCGACGACACACCCCCCGGGAAACGACACGCCATCCCCACGATCGCCACCGGCTCGGCCGCCGTCTCCTCCACCGCGCGCAACCGCGACCGGACCTCGTGCAACTGAGCCACGACCCGCTTCAGGTAGACCCGAAGTTCCTCTTCAGCAGCCATCACATGTCACTTTCTCATGATGATTCCGGATTTCAGCACGGCGATTTCGGACGTCGACGATTCCGGCCGCCGACACGGCACGATCAGTAGACGCCGGGGTCGTCGTCGATGAACGCGAAAAGCTCCTCGTCCGTGGCGTGGTCGAACCGGTCGCCAACAGCGGCCGCCCCGACAGCAGTGGCTCCGGCAACGGACGCCGTAGCGACGGAAGGCCCAGTGGCGGAGGACTCGGTGGCGGAGGCCGCGGTGATGGGGGTAGCGGTGATGGGGGTAGCGGTGGCCGGTGCGCAGTGCCGCAGCAGCGCGGACAGCCTCGTGCGTATCCTGCCGAGCTCGTCCGTGCCCGCCGGCACCACCGCGATGGCGGCCTCCAGCCGGTCCAGCTCGGCCATGGCCGGCGACGGCCCGCCGACCCGCCCGCCACCGTCGCCTCGGCTGGCCCCACGGCCGCCGCCCTGGCCGTCCGGCGCCGGCTTGCCATGGCCGCCGCCACGGCGGTTGCCGTCCGGCGCCGGCTCACCGCGGAGCAGTTCGGCGCGCAGCAGCCGGGCGAGCGCGACCGGAGTGGGATGGTCGAACAC
Organism: Protofrankia sp. CiP1_Cm_nod3; assembly: GCF_982290655.1. Taxonomy (NCBI): domain Bacteria; kingdom Bacillati; phylum Actinomycetota; class Actinomycetes; order Frankiales; family Frankiaceae; genus Protofrankia; species Protofrankia sp. CiP1_Cm_nod3. The sequence goes on along the minus strand of NZ_CEVIVD010000028.1, from coordinate 30,713 downwards.
CACGGTGGGGGGTAGGCGCAGCCCGGTCAGCGCGCCCAGCCGGTTGCGCATCTGCACCGCGGTCAACGAGTCGAAACCGAGGTCGCGGAAGGCCCGGCCCACCTCCAGCAGGTCCGGCCGCGGATAACGCAGGATGCTCGCGGCCTCGGCGCGCACCAGCCCCAGCAGGAGACGGTCCTGATCGGCCGTTGTCAGCCCGGCCAGCCGCCGTGCCAGCGGCGGGACGCCGTCCTCCCCGGCGGTCGTGCCGCCGTCCGTGCCGGTGCTTCCCGCGCCGTTGCCACCGGCGTCGCTGCCGCCTGCGCCTTTCGGGGCGTCCACCGGAGGTGACGGCGCCGGAATGCGCGGCGAGAACGACGGCACGACCGGTGCGGACGCCGCCGACGCGACCGGTGCGGACGCCGGGGCGGGACGCAGCCAGTACCGCTGCCGCTGGAAGGCATAGGTGGGCAGGTCCACCGGATCGGCCGGTACGCCGCCGCCGAGAACGGCGGGCCAGTCCAGCGGCGCCCCGTGGACATGTGCCTCCGACACCGACGCCAGCAGGCGTTCGGCCCCGCCCTCGCCGCGCCGCAGCGAGGACAGCACGACGGCGTCGTGGCCGGTTTCCCGCGCGGTCTCCTCCAGGGCGATGGTCAGCACCGGATGCGGACTGATCTCGATGAGGATGTCGTAGCCGTGCCGCAGCAGCGTCCGCGTCGCCTGCTCGAAGTGGACGGTGTCGCGCAGGTTGCGGTACCAGTAGCCGGCGTCGAGCGCGCCGGTGTCGAGCAGGTCCCCGGTCACGGCCGAGCAGAAGGGGATGTCGCCGGCGCGGGGGGTGACCCCGGCCAGCTCGGTGAGCAGCCGCTGCCGGATCCCCTCGACGGCCACCGAGTGCGAGGCGTAGTCGACCGGGATCTCCCGGGCCCACGTCCCCTCCGCCTCGCACCGGGCGAGCAGTTCCCGCACCGCATCGGGGTCACCGGAGACGACCGCCGAACGCGGGCTGTTCCTGGCGGCTACCGAGATGCGCCCGTCCCATGCGGCCAGGCGTTCGTCCAGTTCGGTGGACGGCAGCGACACCGAGGCCATCGTGCCCCGGCCGGCGAGCGCGAGCAGCGCCCTGCTGCGCAGCGCCACGATCCTGGCGGCGTCGGGCAGCGACAGCGCGCCGGCCACGCAGGCAGCGGCGATCTCGCCCTGGCTGTGCCCGACGACGGCGTGCGGCCGGACGCCGTAGGACCGCCAGAGCGCGGCCAGGGAGACCATCACCGCGAACAGGACGGGCTGCACCACGTCGACCCGGTCCAGGCCGGGCGCGCCTGGCTCGCCGCGTAGCACATCGACGGGTGAGAAGTCGACGTGCCCGGCCAGGGCGGCGGCGCACGCCGCCATCCGCTCGGCGAACACCGGGGAGGAGCCCAGCAGCGGCGCGGCCATCCCGGCCCACTGGGAGCCCTGGCCGGGAAAGACGAAGGCGATCCTCCGGTCGCCACCGGCGATGCCCTGGACAACGTGGTCGGCCACCTCGCCACGGGCCAGCGCGGTGAGACCGGCGGCCAGGCGGGGACGGTCCGCCGCCAGTACCACGGCCCGGTGCTCGAAGCGCGACCGGGCCGTGGCCAGCGACCACGCCACGGCGGCCGGGCCGGGGCCGGGACGGGCGTCGAGGTGGGCGGCCAGCCGCAGAGCCTGGTCACGCAGGGCACCGGCCGACCGCGCCGACAGCACGAACGGCAGCACCGCGGGAGCCGACGCCACCGGCGGCGTGCCGGCGTCCCCGATATCTCCGATATCTCCGTTTGCGCTCCCGGCCTGCCCGGTACCCGCGGCCTGCCCGGCCTGCCCGGCGTCCGGGGCGTCCACGGTATTCGTGATGTTCCCGGCGGCCGGGACCTCCCTGACCTCTCCGGGCGTGCTGGTGCCCGTGAGCGCGCTGGTGTCCCCCGGGTGGCCGGTGTCGCCGGGCGTGCCGCTGCCCGGGGACGCGCCGAGGGCCGGCTGCCCGTCGGGGCGGGCCCGGTCGTCACCGGGCGGGGCCTGCTCCAGGACCGCGTGGGAGATGGTGCCGCTGACGGCGAAGGAGGAGACCGCGGCCCGCCGGGGCCGCCCGGCCGGCTGCGGCCAGGAAACCGCCTCGGTCAGCAGCCGCACCGCCCCGGACGACCAGTCCACGTGCGGGGACGGCTGGTCGACGTGCAGGGTGGGCGGCAGCACCCCGTGCCGCATCGCCAGCACCATTTTGATCACACCGGCGACGCCGGCGGCGGCCTGGGTGTGCCCGAGGTTGGACTTCACCGATCCCAGCCACAGCGGACGGTCCGCCGGCCGGCCCTGGCCGTAGGTCGCCAGCAGCGCCTGCGCCTCGATCGGGTCCCCCAGCTTCGTCCCCGTACCGTGCGCCTCCACCACGTCCACCTCGTCCGCCGCCACCTGCGCGTCGGCGAGCGCCTGCCGGATCAGCCGCTGCTGCGCCGGCCCGTTCGGCGCCGTCAGCCCGCTGCTGGCGCCGTCGGAGTTCACCGCCGACCCCCGCACCACCGCCAGCACCGGATGCCCGTTACGCCGCGCGTCCGACAGCCGCTCCAACAGCAGCATCCCCACCCCCTCACCGGCGCCGAAACCGTCGGCCTGGGCGGCGAAGGGCTTGCAGCGGCCGTCCGGGGCGAGCGCGCCCTGCCGGCTGAAATCGGTGAAGGTGCCCGGGGCGTACATCACCGTGGCGCCGCCGGCCAGCGCCAGCGAGCACTCGTTGCGCCGCAGCGCCTGGCAGGCCAGGTGCAGCGCCACCAGCGACGACGAGCACGCCGTGTCCACCGTGACCGTCGGGCCGTGGAAGCCCAGCAGGTAGGAGATCCGGCCGGACATGACCGCGGCGAGGGTGCCCAGCTTCAGGTAGCCCTCCACCTCCTCGGGTACTTCCCGCAGCCCGGCGGCGTAGTCGTGGTACATGACGCCGGCGAACACGCCGGTGTGGCTGCCCCGCAGCGTCACCGGGTCGATGCCGGCCCGCTCGAAGACCTCCCAGGCGCTCTCCAGCAGCAGCCGCTGCTGCGGGTCGATCGCGAGCGCCTCCCGGGGTGATATCCCGAAGAATCCCGCGTCGAAATCGGCCGCGTCGTGCAGGAAACCACCCTCCCGCACATACGTCTTCCCCGGCACCCCCCGATCGGGATCGTAGAGCGCGTCCACATCCCACCCCCGGTCCACCGGGAAACCCGAAACGGCGTCACCACCACGCGCCACCAGCTCCCACAGCTCCTCCGGCGACGACACACCCCCCGGGAAACGACACGCCATCCCCACGATCGCCACCGGCTCGGCTGCCGCCTCCTCCACCGCGCGCAACCGCGACCGGACCTCGTGCAACTGGGCCGTGACCCGCTTCAGGTAGTCCAGCAGCCGCTGTTCCTCGGTCATGTGTATCACCTTCACAAATTCGGGAAATCGCACCGACGGACCCGGTCCGCCAGGCCGCCGATCCACGCGATCGAAGATCCATCCGACATGTCCAAGATCACCGATCAGATGCGCGCACATCCTGTTCTGATCAGGAACTCAGGAAAACAAGAGGGTTGTGCAGAACTTTCCGGGCGGCCTCCGTAACGATTCTCCGCCCCAAGGCAATGAAATGATCCAGATCACGTGGAAAGGGTTCCGAGAAAACCTTCGAACGCGGAAACGGCTGCCATGGCGACTGCTTGCTCCCCCACACTCATGATTCGATCATGCGATCGATTCCGGGACGGATTCCGGAACGGATTCCGCGTTACCTGACCGGTGTGCTGGATCTGGATCTGGATCTGCTAGATCTGGATCTGGTTGTCGATGAAGTCGAACACCTCCTCGGCGGTGGCCGCGCGAAGCCTGTCCGCCACGTCGACGCCGTCCGGGCCCGGCTCGTCGGCGGCCGTCCATGCCGCCAGCACGTCCCTGAGACGTGTGATCACGGCGGTGCGGACGGTGCTGTCCGTCGCCACCGTCGCCAGCGCCGGCTCCAGCCGGGAGAGCGCGGCGAGCACGGGCGGGGACGCCGCCGACGCCCCGGCACCACCCGGGTCACCGGCAGTACCGCCCTGGTCGGCCGCGCCGCCCGTGCCGTCGTCGAGTATGCGGGCGCGCAGGTGCTCGGCCAGCAGCGCCGGAGTGGGATGGTCGAACAGCAGCGTCGTCGGCAGCCGCAGGCCGGTGGCCGTGGTGAGCTGGTTGCGCAGCTCGACGGCGGTCAGCGAGTCGAACCCGGCCTCCAGGAAGCCGACCGTCGTGTCGACGCCGTCGGTGCTGCCGTGCCCGAGCACGGCGGCGGTGTGCACGCGCAGCAGGTCCAGCAGCAGCCGGTGCTGTTCGGGGCCGGGCAGGGCGGCCAGCCGCCGGCGCAGCGACCGCGGCGTGTCCTCGTCCGGGCGCGGCCCGGGACGCCGCGCGGGCAGCAGCCCGCTCAGCAGCGGCGGCGCGCTGTCCGCGCGCAGCGCGGCGACGTCGAGCCGGACCGGTGCCACCACGGCACGGCCGGCCGTGAGCGCCGCGTCGAAAGCGGCCAGGCCCTCCCCTGGTGCCAGCGCGACCAGCCCGGCTGCGCGCAGCCGGCGGTGGTCGGCCGCGCGCAGCCGGCTGGCCATCCCGTCGGTGTGTGCCCACGGGCCCCAGGCGATCGAGACCGCCGGCAGCCCCGCTGCGCGGCGCTGGGCGGCCAGCGCGTCGAGGAAGGCGTTGGCCGCCGCGTAGTTGCCCTGCCCGGCACCGCCGAGAACGCCCGACATCGAGGAGAACAGCACGAACGCGGCCAGGTCCGTGGTGGCGGTGAGCTCGTGCAGGTGCACGGCACCGTCCACCTTGGGCAGCATCACCTGCTCGATGCTCTCCGGCGTCAGCGAGGCGATGACGCCGTCGCGCACGATCCCGGCGGCGTGCACGACCGCGGTCAGCGGATGTGCGGCCGGGATGGCCGTGAGCAGCCGGGCGAGCGCGTCGCGGTCGGCCACGTCGCAGGCGGCCAGCTCGACGTGGGCGCCGAGGCCGGTGAGCTCGGCGCGCAGCTCCGCCGCGCCCGGGGCCTGCGCCCCCCGCCGGCTGGCCAGCACCAGGTGGCGCGCCTTGTGCCTGGTCACCAGATGCCGGGCCAGCAGCGCCCCCAGCCCGGTGGTCCCGCCTGTGATCAGCACGGTGCCCTCGGGGCCCAGCGGCGTGCTGTCGCCCGAGGATGTCAGGCGTGCGTGGGCCAGCCGGGGGACGTGCGCCGCGCCCGCGCGCACCGCCGTCTGCGGCTCGCCGCTGCCTGCCGCGTCGGTCAGCGCGGCCCACGAGGCGTCGTGCCCGTCGACGTCGACCAGGACACACCGGCCCGGGTGCTCCGACTGCGCCGAGCGCACCAGCCCCCCCACGGCCGCGGCCACCGGATCGGTCAGCTCGGCGTCCTCGCGCACCGCGGCCGCCCCGCTGGTGAGCAGGACCAGCCGGGCCGACCGGAGACGGTCGTCGGCGAGCAGGGAACGCAACGACCGCGCGACGTCACCGGTGGCGGCGCGGGCCCGTGCCGCCAGCAGCGCACCGGAGCCGGTGCCGGACGGGAGGACGGTGAGCACGGCCTCGGGGACCGGCGCCCCCGAGGCGACGGCCTCTCGCAGCGCCTGCGGATCCGGGTGGCACGTGACGGTAGCGCCGCGGCGGGCGAGGGCGGCGGACAGCTGCTCGGGGACGTCCCCGAGCAGCGCCCAGTGTCCGCTCGGGCCGGCGGGGACGGCGGCCCGCAGGCGCTCCCACCGCAGCGCGTACAGCGGGGCGGGGGTGACACCGCCGATCTGCTCGGCCGACATCGGGCGCAGGACCAGCGACCCGACGGAGACGACCGGGCGTGCGGCGAGGTCCGTGGCCGCCAGGGAGATCCCCTCGCCGGCCCGGGCCAGCCGCACCCGCAGCGCGGACGCGCCACGGGCATGCAGGTGGACGTCGCCGAAGGCGAACGGCAGGCCGTCCGGCGCCGGTCCGCCGGAGTCCAGCAGGGCGATCGCGTGCAGGGCCGCGTCCAGCAACGCCGGGTGCAGGCCGAACCGGCCGGCGTCCGCGTCGGCGGGCGGCGGCAGGTGGACCTCGGCCAGGACGTCGTCGCCCTGCCGCCAGGCGGCCCGCAGCCCACGGAAGGCGGGCCCGTAGTCGAAGCCGCGCTCGGCGAGCCGGTGGTAGAGGTCCTCGACGTCCACCGGCACGGCGTCCGCCGGCGGCCAGCCGGCGTCCGCCGGCGGCTGGACACCGGGCTCGTCGGCGGACGGCTGCTCCCGCTCCTGCAGGAGCCCGGTGGCATGGCGGGTCCAGGCGGCCTCGGGCGCGGCGTCCTGTGCCCGGGAGTACAGGGCCATCGGTCGCCGGCCCGTGGTGTCGGCGGCGCCGACGGTCAGCCGCAGCACGACGCCGCCCCGCACGGGCAGAGGCAGCGGGACGTGCAGGGCCAGTTCCGCGATCCCCGCGCAGCCGAGCCGCTCGGCGGCCACCGCCGCCATCTCCACGTACGCGGTGCCGGGCAGCAGCGCCCCGCCCAGCACGGCGTGTTCGGACAGCCAGGCGGGGCTGTGGGCGGACAGCCGCCCGGTGAACAGGAACCCGGCGCCGTCCGGCAGCTCCACCCCGGCGCCCAGCAGCGGGTGCCCGACCTGCTGGAGGCCGACCGCCGCCGCGTCCGACGTGCCGGCGGGCGCCTCCAGCCAGTACCGCGTCGGCTGGAAGGCGTAGGTCGGCAGCTCGACCGGGCGCACGTCCCGGTCGGCGAAGAACGCCGCCCAGCCCACGCCGGACCCGCCGGACCCACCGGACCCGCCGGCGTGGACGTGGGCCAGAGCGCTGGTCAGCGCGGGCACCTCGGCCCGGTCGGCGCGCAGCACGGCGACGAACGACGCTGCCGGGTCGTCCGCGGCCGCGGACGGCGCGCCGTCGTCGGCGAGGCAGTCCCGGCCCATGGCGGTGAGCACTCCGGCGGGGCCGAGTTCCAGGAACGTGGTCACCCGGTTGGCCAGCAGCGTGCGCACCCCGTCGAGGAACCGGACGCTGTGGCGAACCTGCCGGACCCAGTAGTCCGCCGAGCAGAGCTCGTCGGCGGGAATGACCGCGCCGGTCAGGGTCGACACGACCGGGATCCGCGGCGGCGCGTAGGTCACCGCGGCCGCCACCGTGCGGAACCCGGCGAGCATGGCGTCCATGTGCGGCGAGTGGAAGGCGTGGCTGACCTTCAGCCCGCGTGCCTTGCGTCCGTTGCGCTGCCAGTGGTCGGCGATGTCGAGTACCGCCTCCTCGGCGCCGGAGATCACCACGGCCTGCGGTCCGTTGACCGCGGCGAGGCTTACCTGCTCTTCCCGGCCGGCCAGCACGGGCAGCATCTCCTGCTCGGACGCCTGCACCGCGATCATCAGGCCGCCGGGCGGGAGGTCCTGCATCAGCCGGCCGCGGGCGGCCACCAGGGCGGCGGCGTCCGCCAGGGAGAACACGCCGGCCGCGTGCGCCGCGGCCAGTTCGCCGACGGAGTGGCCGAGCAGGTAGTCCGGGCGCAGTCCCCAGGTGCCGAGCAGCCGGTTCAGGGCCACCTCGAGCGCGAACAGGCCGGTCTGCGCGAACAGCGTCTGGTGCAGCAGGTCCGCCTCCGGGGAGCCGTCGCCGGCGAAGAGGATCTCCCGCAGCGGACGGTCCAGGTGGACGTCGAGCTGGTCGCACACCTCGTCCAGCGCCTGGGCGAACACCGGGAAGCGCCCATACAGCTGCTGTCCCATACGTGGCCGCTGGGAGCCCTGGCCGGGGAAGAGGAAGGCGCTGCGGCCCTCCCGAGCCACCCCGCGGACGATGTTCGGCCCGGGAAGGTCATCGGCCAGCGTGTCCAGCCCGCGCAGAAGCTGGTCGCGGTCGGCGGCCAGGACCACCGCCCGGTGCGGCAGCGCGGCCCGCGTCGTCGCCAGCGAGTACGCGAGGTCCGTAAGCGAGTCACCGGCGTGGCCGTCGAGGTGCGCGCGCAGCCGCCGTGCCTGGCCCCGCAACGCCGCCTGGCCGCGGGCCGAGACCACGTAGGGCAGCGGATCCCCGTCGAACGGTGAGGTCCGCTCGGACGGGGCCGGGCCGCCGGCCGCGCCGGCCGGCAGGAGCCGGTCGGACGGCGGAGTCCGCCCGGCGGCGGCCGGGTCGGCGTCCGGCACCTGTTCCAGGATGACGTGGACGTTCGTGCCGCTGATCCCGAACGCGGACACGCCGGCGCGGCGCGGCCGTCCGGTGCGCGGCCACGGCCTGGCCTCGGCCAGCAGCGACACCGCGCCGGCGGACCAGTCGACCTGCTCGGTCGGCTGCTGCGCGTGCAGCGTCTTCGGCAGCAGGCCGTGCCGCATCGCCAGCACCATCTTGATCACACCGGCAACACCGGCGGCGGACTGGGTGTGCCCGATGTTCGACTTGATCGACCCCAGCCACAGCGGACGGTCCGCCGGCCGGCTCCGCCCGTAGGTCGCCAGCAGCGCCTGCGCCTCGATCGGATCCCCCAGCCGCGTTCCGGTCCCGTGCGCCTCCACCGCGTCCACCTCGTCCACGGACAGCCGCGCATCCGCCAGCGCCCGCCGGATCACCCGCTGCTGCGCCGGCCCGTTCGGCGCCGTCAGCCCGTTACTCGCGCCGTCGGAGTTCATCGCCGACCCCCGCACCACCGCCAGCACCGGATGCCCGTTACGCCGCGCGTCCGACAGCCGCTCCAACAGCAGCAGGCCCACGCCCTCACCCCAGCCGGTGCCATCCGCGCCCGCCGCGAACGCCTTGCAGCGCCCGTCCGGCGCCAGCCCGCGCTGCCGGCTGAACTCCACGAACGCCCCGGGGGTGACCATGACGGTCACGCCGCCGGCCAGCGCCAGCGAGCACTCCCCCCGCCGCAGCGCCTGACCGGCCAGGTGCAGCGCCACCAGCGACGACGAGCACGCCGTGTCCACCGTCACCGCCGAGCCCTCCAGGCCGAGCGCGTAGGCGACCCGGCCGGAGAGCACCGCGGTCGCGCTGCCGGTCAGCACGTAGCCTTCGGCGCCGCCGGTCGCCTCGTGCAGCCGCGGCCCGTAGTCCTGGCCGGAGCCGCCGACGAACACACCGGTGGGGGTGCCGCGCAGCGAGGCCGGGTCGATCCGGGCGCGTTCGAGCACCTCCCACGCGGTCTGCAGCAGCAGCCGCTGCTGCGGGTCCATGACCGTCGCCTCACGCGGGGACACACCGAAGAAACCGGCGTCGAACCCGGCCACGTCGTCGAGGAACCCGCCCTCGCGCGCGGTCGTCGTGCCCGTCCGGCCCGGGGACGGGTCGAACAGCGTCTCCAGCGGCCAGCCGCGGTCGTCGGGGAAGGCGCCGATGGCGTCGACCTCGTCGACCAGCAGCCGCCACAGCTGCTCCGGCTGTTCGACCCCGCCGGGATACCGGCAGGCCATGGCGACGATCGCGATCGGGTCGTCGGCGGTGGCGGTGGGCACCAGCGCGCCGGCGGCCGGTACGGCGGCCGCGCTACCGGAGGCACTACCAGTACCGGTGCCCGCGCCGGCATCCCCACCGGCTGACGTCCCCGGAACCACTTCGGACGGGGCGGCATCGGAGGACTCACCGAACAGTTCGGTCATGAGGTACCGCGCGATCGCGGTGGCCGTCGGGAAGTCGAAGGCCAGGGTGGCCGGCAGCCGCAGCCCGGTGGCCGCACCCAGCCGGTTGCGCAGTTCGACCGCGGCCAGCGAGTCGAACCCGAGCTCCCGGAAGGCGCGGTCGGCCTGGATCGCCTGCGCTCCGTCGTACTTGAGGACGTCGGCGGCGTGGCCGCGCACGAGATCCAGCAGCGCCTGCCGCCGCTCGGAGCCGGTCAGGTCGGCCAGCCGCGCCGGCAGCGCGGCGGAATCGTCCGACGCGGGCTGCCCGGCCTGGCCGGCCCGGCCGGGCAGGCCGTCACCCTGCGTCACCAGTACGGCCTCGGGCAGGTCGGCGAACAGCGGCCGCCGCCGGGCGGCGAGGAAGCCGGGCAGGAAGCCCGGCCAGTCGATGTCGGCGACGACCAGCGCCGTCTCGTCGTGCTCGACGGCCTCCCGCAGGGCGGTGAGGGCCAGTTCGGGAGCCATCTGCCGGACACCGAGCCGGCGCAGCCGTTCGGCGACGTCCCCGGAGACCATCCCGCCCTCGGCCCAGGCGCCCCAGGCTACGGACGTCACGGGCAGCCCGGCCGCCCGCCGCTGCTCGGCGAAGGCGTCCAGGAACGCGTTCGCCGCCGCGTAGGCGCCCTGGCCACCGCCGCCCCACACCCCCGCGCCCGAGGAGTAGACCACGAAGGCGTCCAACCGGCGGCCGGCGAGCGCGTCGGCCAGGTTCGTCGCGCCGGTGACCTTGGCGTCGAGAATCCCGGCGAGGTCCGCGAGGCCGAGGTCCGCCAGGTCGGTCAGGTCGCTGACGCCGGCGGTGTGGACGACCGCGCTGATCACGGCGCCTTCGGCGTCGAGGCTGTGGAGGAGGGCGTCGACCGCGGCGCGGTCGGCGACGTCACAGGCTGCGATCGTGACGCGCGCGCCCAGGCCTTCCAGCTCCGCGCGCAGGTCGGACGCGCCGGGCGCGTCCCCCCCGCGGCGGCTGGTGAGCACCAGGTGCCCGGCACCGGCACGGGCCAGCCAGCGGGCGGCGTGCGCGCCGAGGGCGCCGGTGCCGCCGGTCACCATGACGGTGTCCCTCGGCTGCCAGCGACGGTCCGCCGGCGCCGGCACGGCCGCCCTGACCAGCCGGCGGGCGAACACGCCGGCCGGCCGCAGCGCTACCTCGTCCTCGCCACCGGCGCCGTTTCCACCGACGGCGCCGCTTCCGCCACCGGCAGCGCTCCGGCCTGCGGTACGGCCTGCGGTACGGCCGGCGCCGGTCCGGCCGGCGGTACCGCCGAGCAGCGCGGCCAACCGGGCCGGTGTCCGGGTGTCGACGGCCTCGGGCAGGTCGATCAGCCCGCCCCAGCGCCGGGGATGCTCCAGCCCGATGACGCGGCCGAGCCCCCACACCTGGGCCTGCGCCGCGCTGCGCAGGCGATCCGACGGCGCGACCGACACCGCGCCGGAAGTCACGCACCACAGCGGCGCCTCGATACCGAGATCACCGAGGGCCTGGCCGAGGGCCAGCGTGCCGGCCAGGCCCCCGCTCACCCCGGGCAGGCCGGGCAGGGGCCGCTCGTCCAGGCCGAGCAGTGACAGCACCCCATCGGCCGTCACCTGCTCCGGCAGCACCTCACCAACCACGGCCTGCTCCGGCAGCACCCCATCGGCCGCCGCCCGCGGCGGCAGCGCCCCATCGGCCGCCCGCGGCGGCAGCGAGCGGCGGAGCAGGCGGGCCAACGCGCCGCGGTCCAGCTCCGCCGTGGTGGGCTCGACGCGCACGACCCGCGCGCCACGGCCGGACAGGGCCGTGGCACACGCCGCCACCAGGGCCTGGTCGGGCGACTCGGCCGGAGCCAGCAGCAGCCACGTTCCCGACAGCACCGCCGGAGCGTCCAACAGTCCTGTCTCCCCCACCGAGGCATCCACCAGCGGGGCATCCACCAGCGGGACATCCACCAGCGGGGCTTCCACCAGCGGCTTCCAGGTGACGCGGTACCGCCAGTCGCGGACCGCCGCGCTGTCGACCTGCCGCCGCCGCCAGGCCGACAGCGCGGGCAGCACCGCGCGCAACGGCTGGTCGGCGTCGATGTCAGCGTCGAGAGTGGCGGTCAGCGCGGCCAGGTCCGCGCGTCGCACGGCGTCCCAGAACCGCTCCTCGGCCGGCCCCGCGCCGGCGGCCGGCGCCTGGTGCCCGCCGGGAGCCCGGCCATCGCCGAGCCAGTAGCGCCGGCGGCGGAAGGCGTAGGTGGGCAGGTCGACCCGGCGCGCCTCAACGCCGTTGAACGCGGCCCGCCAGTCGACCCGGACGCCGCGCACGTGGGCCTCGGCCACCGCGGTGAGGAACCGCCGCCGGCCGCCGTCGTCGCGCCGCAGCGAGCCGGTGGCCAGCACGTCGGCGCCGGCGTCCGCGGCGGTCTCCTCGATGCCCATCGTCAGCACCGGATGCGGGCTGGACTCGATGAAGGTGGTGTGCCCGTCCCGCAGCAGGGCACGGACCGCCGGCTCGAACAGCACGGTCCGTCGGAGGTTGCGGTACCAGTACCCGGCGTCCATCAAGGACGTCTCGACCGGGCCGCCGGTCACCGTGGAGTAGAAGGGGATCTCGGCCGGACGCGGGGCGATGCCGGCCAGCGCCTCGAGCAGCTCCGTTCGCACATCCCGGACATGCGGCGAATGCGAAGCGTAGTCGACCGGGAGCATGCGGGTGCGGACGTCCGCGGCGGCGCAGTCCGCCGCCAGGGCCGCCAGCACCCCGGGCTCGCCGGAGACGACCACCGAACGCGGCCCGTTCACCGCGGCCAGCCAGACCCGCTCACCCCAGTGCGGGGTGCGCCGGGCCACCTCCTGCGGTGCGAGCGCCACGGAGAGCATGCCGCCGCGGCCGGTCAGGGCCGCCAGCGCCCGGGAGCGCAGCGCCACGACCCGGGCGGCGTCCGGCAGCGACAGCGCGCCGGCCACGTACGCCGCCGCGATCTCACCCTGGGAGTGGCCGACCACGGCAGCCGGCCGGACGCCGTACTCGGCCCACAGCGCCGCCAGCGACACCATCACGGCGAACAGCACCGGCTGGACGACGTCCACCCGCTCCAGCTCCGCCGGCCCGCCACCGCCACGCAGGACGTCCAGCAGGGACCAGTCGACGTGCGGGGCCAGCGCGTCGGCGCACTCGGCGATCCGGGCGGCGAACGCCGGCGAGGAGTCCAGCAGCCCCGCCGCCATACCGGCCCACTGCGAGCCCTGCCCGGGAAAGACCAGCACCGGCCCGCCGGTGGGCCCGGCCGCGCCCCGGACGACCTCGACAGCCTGGACGGCCCCGGCACCCTGGACGGCCCCGGCCACCAGCGCGCCGTCAGGCAGCGGCCCGCCGTCGGCCACCGCGGCGAGGCCCCGCAGGAAACCTGCATGATCATCGGCCAGCACCACCGCGCGCCGCGCGAGCACGGCCCGCGTCGTCGCCAGCGAGTAACCGATGTCGGCGCGGTTCAGCTCGCCGTGCGCGGCCGCGTGCGCGTGCACACGCTGGGCCTGCGCCCGCAGCGCGGCGTCGGTGTGCCCCGAGATCACCCAGGGCAGGACGGTCCCGGCGGGACGCCTATCGGCGGTCTCCTCGGGGGCGGTCTCCTCGGGGGTGTTCTCCTCGGGGGCGGAGCCGAGCGTCACCGGGGGTGCCGGCCTGTCGACCGTGTCCAGAATGACGGAGTCCAGGATGACGGACGTGTCGGCACCGACCGGTGCCGCGGTGGCCGATGTCACGCCGGCCGGAGCGGCGGGAAGCTGGGGTGCCGTGGGCCGCGCGGCGGCCTGTTCCAGGACGACGTGCGCGTTCGTGCCACTGATCCCGAAGGAGGACACCACGGCCCGCCGGGGCCGGTCGACGTCCGGCCAGGGGGTCGGCGCGGTCAGCAGCCGCACCGCCCCGGCGGCCCAGTCGACCTGCGAGGAGGGCTCGTCCACGTGCAGGGTCGCCGGCAGCAGACCGTGGTGCATCGCCAGCGCCATCTTGATCACACCGGCGACGCCGGCGGCGGCCTGGGTGTGCCCGATGTTCGACTTGATCGACCCCAGCCACAGCGGACGGTCCGCCGGCCGGTCACGCCCGTAGGTCGCCAGCAGCGCCTGCGCCTCGATCGGGTCCCCCAGCTTCGTCCCCGTACCGTGCGCCTCCACCACGTCCACCTCGGCCGCCGCCACCCGGGCATCCGCCAGCGCCCGTCGGATCACCCGCTGCTGCGCGGGCCCGTTCGGCGCGGTCAGCCCGTTACTCGCGCCGTCGGAGTTCACCGCCGACCCACGGAGCACCGCCAGCACCGGATGCCCGTTCCGGCGCGCGTCCGACAGCCGCTCCAACAGCAGCAGGCCCACACCTTCGGACCAGCCGGTGCCGTCGGCGGCGGCGGCGAAGGACTTGCAACGCCCGTCCGCTGCCAGCCCGCGCTGCCGGCTGAACTCCACGAAGGTGTTCGGCGTCGACATCACGGTCACGCCGCCGGCCAGCGCCAGCGAGCACTCCCCCCGCCGCAGCGCCTGAGCGGCCAGGTGCAGCGCCACCAGCGACGACGAGCACGCCGTGTCCAGCGTCACCGCCGGGCCGTGCAGGCCGAAGGTGTAGGCCACCCGCCCGGACAGCACGCTCCCCGTGGTGCCGGTCAGCAGGTAGCCCTCCCCGTCCTGCGCCGTACCGGCGGCGGCCGTGCCGTAGTCGTGGTACATCACGCCGGCGAACACGCCGGTGTCGCTGCCACGCAGGGCGGTCGGGTCCAGCCCGGCCCGCTCGAACGCCTCCCAGCTCGTCTCCAGCAGCAGCCGCTGCTGCGGGTCCATCGCCACGGCCTCGCGCGGCGAGATACCGAACAGCTCCGGGTCGAACTCGTCGGCGTCGTGCAGGAAGCCGCCCTCGCGGGTGTAGCTGCGTCCCGGGCGTCCGGGACGCGGGTCGTAGAGCGCGTCGACGTCCCAGCCGCGGTTCGTCGGGAAGGTCGAGATCGCGTCGGTGCCGGTGGACACCAGCCCCCACAGCTCCTCCGGGGAGGTGACCCCACCGGGATACCGGCAGGCCATCGCGATGATCGCGATCGGTTCCGCCTCGGTGGCGGGCGTGGTCACGGCCGCCGGGGCCGCGGTACCGGCGGCCGTGGCGGACGCGGTCGCGGCCTCGCCGCCGGGCACCTGTGTGAGCAGGTGCTCCACCAGCTCCGCGGGTGTCGGATGGTCGAACAGCACGGTGGCGGGCAGCCGCAGCCCCGTTGCCGTACCCAGCCGGTTGCGCAGCTCCACCGAGGTCAGCGAGTCGAACCCGAGTGCCCGGAAGGCCACGTCGTCGCGCACCACGGCCGCCCCGGCGTGGCCGAGCACGGCGGCCGTCTCGGAACGCACCAGCTCACGCAGCACCCGTTCCCGCTCGACCGGGCCGAGCGCGGCCAGCCCGCCCACGGCCGTGCCCCCGACGCTCCCGGAGCTCCCGGCCGTCCCGAAGGTCCCGGCCGTCCCGAAGTTCCCGGCGTCCGTACCGCCGTCGGTGCCCGCGGAGCCCTCTGCGCCCGCAGGGCCTCCGGCGCCCGCGAAGCCCTCAGCGCCGGGAGCGTTCCCGGCAGCGGTCGGGCTGCCGCCTGTGCGCGGCCGGCGCCCACCGGCGGTGGGCAGCAGGGCGCGCATCACCTCCGGCACCCCACCGATGGCAGCCTGCTCACGCAGCGCAACTAGATTCGTTCGCAAAGCGACCAGCAGGGCGTCGTCACGGACGAGGGCGTCGTCGAACAGGGCGAGGCCGGCCTGCTCGGGCAGGGCCGCGACACCGGCACGGGCCATCCGCCGCACGTCGACGGGCCGCAGGCCGCCGGCCAGGCCGGCGGGCTGGTCCCACAGCCCCCAGGCCAGGGACGTCGCGGCGAGCCCCGCCCGGGCGCGGTGGTGCGCCAGGGCGTCCAGGAACGCGTTCGCGGCGGCGTAGCTGCCCTGGCCGGCGGCCCCGACGAGGCCGGAGATCGAGGAGAACAGCACGAACGCCGACAGGTCGTGGTCCCGGGTCAGCTCGTGCAGGTGCCAGGCGGCGTCGACCTTCGCGCGCAGGACGCCACCGACCCGCTCGAGGGTCAGCGACTCGATGGTCGCGTCGTCGATGACCCCGGCGGCGTGCACCACCGCGCGCAGCGGATGCTCGGCGGGGATACCGGCCAGCAGCGCGGCGACCCCGGTCCGGTCGGCGACGTCACAGGCCACGACCCGCACGTCCGCGCCCAGCGCGGTCAGTTCGGCGACCAGGTCGCCGGCGCCCGCGGCCGCGGCGCCCCGCCGGCTGGTCAGCACCAGCCGGCGCACCCCGTGCCGGGTGACCAGATGCCGGGCGACCAGCCGGCCCAGCCCACCGAACGCCCCGGTCAGCAGCACCGTGCCGGTCCCGTCGAACCGGCGGGGCCACTCATCCGCGGCCGGGGCGGCCGGGGCGGCTGGGGTTGCCGGGGTTGCTGGGGTAGCTGGGGTAGCTGGGGTGATCGGGGCCGCTCGCACCAACGCGGGGACATACACCGTGGCGTCCCGCACCGCCAGCTGGACACGGTCGGTGACGAGCGCGGCGACGAACGCGTGCCAGGACGGCTCGCCTTCGTCACAGTCGGCGAGTACGAAACGGCCGGGGTGCTCCGACTGCGCCGAGCGCAGCAGCCCCCAGACCGCGGCACCGGCCAGATCGGTGATCGCGGACGCGCCGGCGCCGACCGCGCCGCGGGTCAGCACCACCAGCCTGGACGCGGCCAGCGACCGGTCGGACAGCCACGACTGCGCCAGCTCCAGCGCCCGCGTCACCGCGAGGTGGACGTCAGCGGGCCGGAGAGGGTCGTCCGCCGGAGAAGCCGGAGAGTTTTGTGCGGGTTCGTGCGCTGCGGGCCTGACAGGTGCGAACACCACCTCCGGCGTCACCGCGCCCGCCTCTACGGCGGCACGCAACGCGTCCAGGTCCGGGTAGCCGTCCAGCGCGATGCCCGCGGCGTCGACCGCCGCAGCCAGCGCGTCGATGGCCGGTCCCAACACCGCCCAGCGGCCCGCCGGCATGTCACCGTTCCGCGTGCCACCAGCCCGCGTGCCACCGTTCCGTGTGCCGCTCGCCGGGTCGAACTCGACCCAGTCGACCCGGAACAGGGCGTCACGGCCGGTGCCGCGGGCGTCCTGGAGCTGCCGCGGCCCCATCCGCCGGAACGCGACCTGCCGGATCCAGGCAACCGGCACGCCGGTGCCGTCGGCGATCGTCACCGACACCGCGTCCGGGCCGTGCGGTGTGATCCGTACCCGGGCGGTCGTGACGTTCGAGCCGTCCCGGGGCCGGCCGATGGTGAACCCGCTGAAGGAGAACGGCACGATCCCGCCGTCGCCGTCGTGCGGGCCCTCAGCCACGACCAGGTGCAACGCGGCGTCCACCAGCGCCGGATGCAGCGCGTACCCGCTGGCTCCGCCGGCACCGTTGACGCTGTCTCCACTGTTGACGCCGTCGCCGCCGGCACCAGTGGCACCGTCGCCACCGGTGACACTGTCAGGACCGGTGGTACCGGCTCGGCGGGTCTGCGCGGCTTCGGGCAGGACCACCTCCGCGAACAGCTCGTCCTGCCGGCGCCAGGCCGACCGGAGTCCCCGGAAAGCGGGACCGTAGTCGTAGCCGCGCCCGGCCAGCCGCTGGTAGAGGTCGTCGACCTGGAGCTGTTCGGCGCCCTCGGGAGGCCACACCTCGAGACCGGGCGGCGGCGCGTTCCCCTCCGGCGCGAGCACGCCCTCGGCGTGCAGCGTCCACTGCTGTTCGTCGGCGTCGCGGCCGTCCGCTGCGATGTCCGGCCGCGTGTACAGCCGCACGGAACGGCTCCCGGCGGCATCGGCCGCGTCCACGGTCACCCGGACGTGGACCGCGCTGTCCGCGGGGAGCGGCACCGGGCGGTGCAGGGTGAGCTCCTCCAGACGCCCGGCACCGAGGCGGCGTCCCGCGTGCAGCGCGAGTTCCGCGCAGGCCGTTCCCGGCAGCAGGACGGCCCCCATGATCGTATGGTCGGCCAGCCACGGCTGCTCCGGCACGGACAACCAGCCGGTGAGCAGCAAGCCGTCGGCCCCGGCCGGTGAGCTGCGCGCGCCGAGCAGCACCTCGGACGCGCGGCCCGCGGCGGTGACCGTGGTGCCGGCCTCGACGGCCACCGGTGCGGAGGTGGCTGCCAGGACGGAGGTGGTTGCCGGGGCGGGGGCCAGCCAGAAGCGTTCCCGCTGGAAGGCGTAGGTGGGCAGGTCGACGCGGCGTGCACCGGCTCCGGCGAAGATCCCCTGCCAGTCCAGCCGCACCCCCACGGTGAACAGCGTCGCGAGCGCGCCGGCCACGGCCTGGTCCTCGGGCCTGTCCCGGCGCAGCAGCGCGATCCGTGCCGTGGTGGCGGCCGCGGCCGCGGTGAGGCAGTCGTGCGCCATCGCGGTCAGCACGCCGTCCGGCCCGAGTTCGCAGAACCTCGTCACACCGGCCGTTTCCAGCCAGCGCACGCTGTCGTGGAAACGCACCGTCTCACGCGCGTGCCGCACCCAGTAGTCGGGGTCGGTGAGGTGCCGCGGGCTGGCCGGCTCGCCGGTGAGCCCGGAGACGATCGCGATCCGTGGCGGCGCGAACGTCACGGACCGCGCGACCTGCCGGAACTCCTCCAGCATGCCGTCCATGTGCGGGGAGTGGAAGGCGTGGCTGGTGCGCAGGCGCGCTGTCCGCCTGCCCTGTTCCCGCAGGACGCGCGCGATCTCGTCCACCGCCCGGGAGTCACCGGAGATCACGGTGGCCGCCGGGCCGTTCACGGCTGCGACGGCGACCCCTCCTCCGCGGCCTCCGCCTCCCTCGCCTCCCTCGCGGGCGGCCAGCAGTGCGGCGACCTCGGCCTCGCCGGCCGCCACCGACACCATCGCTCCGGTGGCGGGCAGGGCCTGCATCAGCCGGCCGCGGGCGGTGACCAGCGTGGCCGCGTCGGCCAGGGACAGCACCCCGGCGACGTGCGCCGCCGAGAGCTCACCGATCGAGTGCCCGACGAGGAAGTCCGGCCGCACGCCCCAGGACTCGGTCAGGCGGAACAGCGCCACCTCGAGGGCGAACAGCGCCGGCTGGGCGTACGCGGTCCCGTTCAGCGTCCGCGCTCCGGCCGTGCCGGGCTCGGCGAACATGACGTCGCGCAGCGGGCGGTCGAGGTGCCCGTCGAAGGCGGCGAACACCTCCTCCAGAGAGCGGGCGAACACTGGGGAGGCCTCGCGCAGCCGCCGGCCCATGCCCGGCCGCTGCGCGCCCTGGCCGGTGAACAGCATGGCCAGCTTCCCCCGGCCGGCGGCCGCGGCGGTGCCCTGGAGCACCGCCGCGGCCCGCGGTCCGCCCAGGGCGAGGCCGCGCAGTCCGGCGAGCAGTTCGCCGCGGTCCCGGCCGACGACCGCGGCCCGGTGCTCGAACGCGGACCGGCCGCTGGCCAGGGACCATGCCACGTCCGTCACGTCGAGGGCGGGGTGTTCCTCGACGTGGGAGCGCAACCGCTCGGCCTGCGCCCGCAGCGCGTCCGCACTGGTGGCGGACAGCACCCAGACACGCGCCGGGGCGGGGCCGGACGCGCCGGCGGCCGGTACGCCGCCGGGCAGGCCCTGACCGGCCGGCGGCTGGCCGGCGGGAAGATGATCGGCTGGGCCCCGGCCGGCGGGGCTCCGCTCGGCCGGCGCCTGCTCGACGATGGTGTGTGCGTTGGTGCCACTGATACCGAAGGACGACACGGCGGCCCGCCGGGGACGGTCACGCTCCGGCCAGGGCCGCGCCTGGCCCAGCAGGGTGACCGCGCCGGCGGACCAGTCCACGTGGGGGCTCGGCGTCCCGGCGTGCAGGGTAGCCGGCAGCAGGCCGTGGCGCATCGCCATGACCATCTTGATCACACCGGCCACGCCCGCGGCCGCCTGGGCGTGGCCGATGTTGGACTTCATCGACCCCAGCAGCAGCGGTTCGTCCGCGCTGCGGCCCTGCCCGTAGGCGGCCAGGACGGCCCGGGCCTCGATGGGGTCCCCGAGCGTGGTGCCGGTGCCGTGCGCCTCGACTACGTCCACCTCGTCGGGGGCCAGCCGGGCGTCCGCTAGGGCGTCGCGGATCACCCGTTCCTGCGCCGCGCCGTTCGGCGCGGTCAGGCCATTGCTCGCGCCGTCGGAATTGACCGCCGAACCCCGCAGGAGAGCCAGCACCGGATGGCCCGCTCGACGGGCCTCGGAGAGGGTTGTCAGCATCAGCAGGCCGACGCCCTCGGACCAGGCGGTGCCGTCCGCGTCCGAGGAGAACGGCTTGCACCGGCCGTCGGGGGCCAGCCCGCGCTGCTGGCTGAACTCCACGAACATGCCGGGGCCGGACATCACCGTGACCCCGCCGGCAAGCGCCAGCGTGCACTCGCCGCGCCGCAGCGCCGCCGCGGCCATGTGCAGGGCGACCAGCGACGACGAGCACGCCGTGTCAACGGTGATCGCCGGGCCGCGCAGGCCGAGGACGTACGCGATCCGGCCGGAGATCATGCTGAGCGTGGTGCCGGTCAGCAGGTGGCCGTGCAGGCCCTGCTGGGCCTGGTGCAGGCGCGGGCCGTAGTCCTGGGGCATGGCGCCGACGAAGACCCCGGTCCGGCTGCCGTGCAGCGCCTCGGGCGCGATACCGGCCCGTTCGACCGCCTCCCAGGCGGTCTCCAGCAGCAGCCGCTGCTGCGGGTCCATCGCCGCCGCCTCGCGCGGGGAGATGCCGAAGAAGCCGGGGTCGAACAGGGCGGCGTCGTCGAGGAAGCCGCCCGTGTCGACGTAGGTGCGCCCCGGCTCGGCCCGGCCGGGCCGGTACAGGGCGTCGACGTCCCAGTCACGGTCGGTGGGGAAGCCTCCGATGGCGTCCCGGCCGCCGGCGACGAGCTCCCACAGCTGCTCCGGGGTGCGCACCCCGCCGGGATAGCGGCAGGCCATCGCGACGATGGCGATCGGCTCGTCGGTGCCGGAGGCGGCACCTGCCGGAACGCCGGACACGGCGCCTCCCGGGACGGCGGCCTGACCGCCCGGGATCTCGCGGTTGAGATGACGTGCCAGGGCCAGTGGCGTGGGATGTTCGAACAGCACCGTGGCCGGCACCGGTACCCCGGTGGCCTCGGCCAGGCGCTGGCACAGCCGGACGCCGGTGAGCGAGTCGAAGCCGAGGTCCCGGAACGCCGAGTCCACGTCGACGGCGTCCGGCGAGGTGTGCCCGAGCAGGACGGCGACGTGCCGGCCGACCAGGTCCGCGAGGATCTCCTCCCGCTCGGCGTCGGAGCGCCCGGCCAGGCTGTGGGCCAGCGCGACCCGCGGCTCCGGCTCCAGCTCCTCGGCCTCCGCCGCCTCCGCCGGCGCGGCCGTCGCGGCCGTCGCGGCCGTGATGACCGGACGGTCACCGGCGCCACCGTCGATCGGGCTGCGGCCACCGTCGCCGGGCGCGGACACGTCCACCCAGTGGCGCCGGCGGGCGAACGCGTACGTCGGCAGCCGCACCGGCCGGCGGTCCCGGTCGGCGAACAACTCGTCCCAGTCCGGCGTGATCCCGTGGACGTGCAGGCTGGTGACGGCGGTGAGCAGCGCGTCGGGTTCGGGCTGGTCCTTGGCCAGCGCCGGCACCACGGCGATCTCCGGGGTGTGCGCGGACGGGGTGGCCAGGCAGTCCTGGGCCAGCGCCGAGAGCACACCGTCCGGGCCGAGCTCCAGGAACGCGGTGACGCCGTGCGCCCGCAGCTGCCGGACGCCGTCACGGAACCGGACCGCCTGGCGGACGTTGCGCACCCAGTATCCGGGTGCGCACAGGTCCGCGGCGGAGGCCGGCTCGCCGGTGACGGTCGAGACGATCGGGATGCGCGGCGGCGCGAACGACAGGCCCCGTGCCACCTCGCCGAACTCGGCCAGCATGCCGTCCACCAGCGGCGAGTGCGAGGCAAGGCTGATCCGCAGCCGGGTGGTCTTGCGTCCGGCGGCCTCGAAGTGGGCGGCGACGGCCAGGGCCGCCGGCTCCTCGCCGGAGATCACGGTCGCCGTCGGCGCGTTGACCGCGGCGATGCTCAGGTGCGCCTCGCGGCCGGCGAGCAGCGGCAGCACCTCCTCCTCGGTGGCCTGCAGCGCGACCATCGCGCCGCCGGAGGGAAGCCCGTGCATCAGCCGGCCGCGCGCGGCCACCAGCGCGCACGCGTCGGCGAGGTCCAGGACGCCGGCGGCGTGGGCGGCGGTCAGCTCGCCGAGGGAGTGGCCGAGCAGGAAGCCGGGCCGTAGGCCCCACCGCAGCACCAGCCGGCACAGCGCGGTCTCCAGCGCGAACAGCGCCGCCTGCGTGTAGTCCGTCCGGTTGAGCAGCGCGGCGTCCGGCGATCCCTCCGGGGCGAGGACGACGTCGCGCACCGAACGGTCGAAGTGGCTGTCCAGGTGTGCGCACACCTCGTCGAAGGCCTCGGCGAAGACCGGGAAGCGGCCGCGCAGCTGCCCGCCCATGCCCGGCCGCTGCACCCCCTGGCCGGCGAAGAGGAACGCCAGCACGCCGGCGTCGCCGGCGGTCCCACGCACCAGGCCGGGGAACTCCTGTCCCTCGGCCAGGGCGTCCAGGCCGCGCAGCAGGCCGGCCCGGTCCCGGGCGACCAGTCCGCCGCGGTGGCGGAAGGCGGTACGGGTGGTCGCCAACGAGTAGGCCACGTCGGCCGGTTCGAGCTCCGGATGATCGTCGAGGTGGGAGCGCAGCCGCTTCGCCTGCTCCCGCAGTGCCCGGGCGCCGCGGCCGGAGAGCACCCAGGGCACCGCCGGCGGCTCGCTCCCCCGTTCCCCCCGCGTGCCGTCACGCGTGACGGCACATGTGCCGTCGCCCCCGTCGTCGTGCGTGTCGTCGCGGGTGTGCTCGCGGGTGCCGTCCCGGCGGTCCGGCTCCGGCGCCTCGGTGAGCAGCACGTGGCAGTTGGTGCCGCCCATGCCGAACGCGCTGACGCCGGCGACGCGGCCGCGGCCCTCGTCCGGCCAGTGCTGCGTGCTCACCGCAACGGCCAGGTTCAGCGCGTCCAGCGGAATCCGCGGGTTCGGCGCCTGGAAGTTCAGGCTCGGGACGAATTCCCGGTTGCGGACGCAGAGGACGGTCTTCACCAGGCCGGCGATACCGGCCGCGCCGTCGAGATGCCCGATGTTGGTCTTGACCGAGCCCACCCGCAGAGGCGACCGGCCCGCCCTGGCGGCGGCGAGGGCTGCGCCGAGAGCGGCGGCCTCCACCGGGTCGCCGACCCTGGTCGCGGCCCCGTGCATCTCGACGTACTGCACGTCGCCCGGGTCGATGCCGGCCCGGGCGCACGCCTGCCACAGGACGTCCTCCTGCCCGGCCTGGTCCGGGGTGACCAGGGTGTCGCCACCGCCGTCGTTGTTGACCGCGCTGCCCAGGATCACGCAGTGGATCGGATCGCCGTCCGCCTGGGCCAGGGCGAGGGGTTTGAGGACGACGACGGCCCCGCCCTCGCCGCGGACGAAGCCGTTCGCGCGCGCGTCGAAGGTGTGGCAGCGCCCGTCGGGCGACAGCGCGCCGAGCCGGTCGACCGTCACGGTGCTCTCGGCGGCGAGCATGAGGTTCACTCCGCCGACGAGCGCGACGGAGCACTCCTCCCGCAGCAGGCTCTCGCAGGCCAGGTGGATCGCGACGAGCGAGGAGGACTGGCCCGTGTCGACGACCAGGCTCGGGCCGCGCAGACCCAGCTTGTACGACAGCCGGTTCGCGATGACGCTGCGGTGCAGCCCGGTCATGGTGTGCTGGCTGACCGCCGCCGGCCCGCCCCGGCGCAGCACGGTGGCGTAGTCGTCCCACATCGCCGCGACGAACACGCCGCCGCGGGTGCCGCGCAGCGTCCCGGGGACGATCCCGGCGTCCTCCAGCGCCTCCCAGCCGAGTTCGAGCATCAGCCGCTGCTGGGGGTCCATCGTGGCGGCCTCGCGCGGGGAGATACCGAAGAACTCCGCGTCGAACCGGTCGACCTGCTCGAGGAACCCGCCCTGCCAGCCGCCGGGGCGGGACAGCTCGCCGTCGAAGGGGCCGGGCGGGCCCCAACGGTCCGCCGGCGCCTCGGTGATGGCGGACGTCCCGCCGCGCAGCAGCCGCCAGAAGGCGTCGGGGCCGGGTGCCGCGGGCAGGCGGCAGGACATGCCGACAACGGCGATCCGGCGGTCCGGGCGCACCGACGGCACGTCCGGGACGGCTTCGGAACCGCTCATCGCCACCTCCGACTGGTACAAGGCCACCTCCGGTCGAAACAGGGAAAAGCCGTGCCGCCGACGTCGTCCACCTGATTTCCCGGCGGTTCGACGGCCCGGCGGCCCGACGGCCGCCGGTAGCAGACCGCCCACCGCGGGGGAACCACGTCACGGCCGACCGGGAACAAAAGCGGTACAACATCCGGAACAAACATCACCATGGAATGGCGGCACATCACGACTGAACTACCGAACAACCAGGAAATGATTATGACAGAATCGCTGCGACGAGCCCGGGTGGGCGGATCGGTCACGAAAGAAGACAGAAACGGGAGAAGTCAGCCGCAGAACCGCGCGAGACGGTCCAGGATCGTGTGGACGACGGCCGGGCGGTGTTCGGTCAGGTAGAAGTGGCCACCGGGGAAGACCGCCATCTCGAACCGCGCCGTGGTGTGGTCCGCCCAGGCCCGGGCGTCGTCGGCCGTGACCTTCGGATCGCTGTCCCCGACCAGGGCGACGATCGGGCAGGCCAGCTTCGGCCCGGGCTGGTAGCGATATGTTTCGGCCGCCTTGTAGTCACTGCGGATCACCGGCAGCACGAGGTCGAGCAGTTCGCTGTCGCCGAACACCTTCTCCCCGGTTCCGCTGAGCGCTTTCAGCTCGGCCAGCAGCAGGTCGTCCGGGCCGCGGTGGATGTTCTCGGCCCGCTGCCGGGAGGGCGCGCGGCGGCCGGAGACGAACAGCGCCGCGACGGTCACACCGGCACCCGCCAGCCGCCGGGCGACCTCGAAGGCGACGGTGGCGCCCATGCTGTGCCCGAACAGGGCCAGCGGCCGGTCGGTCCAGCCCGCCAGCGCCTCGACGAGGTGGTCGGCAAGCTCCCCGACGTCCTCCACGCAGGTCTCGCTGCGCCGGTCCTGCCGGCCGGGATACTGGGCCGCCAGCACCTCGACCGATGCCGGCCGCGAGGCGGACACCGGCGCCTGCGCCGATGCCGGCATCAAGACCGGTATCGAGGCCGGTATCGAGGCCGGCGCAGAAGCGGACAGCGCCCGCGAGACCGGGAAGTAGAAGCTCGCCGAGCCACCGGCGTGCGGCAGGCAGAGCAGCCGGGCGGTGGCGTGCGGCACCGGGTGGAAGCGCCGCAGCCATGCTTCACCGGTGCGGGTGGTCGTCGTCATCGGGCTCCTCGGAAAACACCAGTGGGCACGGGTCCGCCGGCCGGCCCCGACGCGCCGGGAACCCCGGGCCCGGAAAAGAACCTCGGACGCGGGCCGGTCACACGACCAGCCCGCCGTCCACACCGAATACCTGGCCGGTGATGTAGCCGGCCCGGTCGGAAAGGAGGAAGGAGACGAGGGCGGCCACGTCGTCCGGGCTCCCCACCCGGCCCAACGGAATACGCTCGACGAGCCGCTCGCGCAACGGCCCGAGACCGCTGATCATGTCGGTGTCGATGAGGCCGGGCGCGACCGCGTTGGCCCGTATCCCGAACGGCCCGCACTCCTTCGCCAGCGCGCGGGTGAAGCCGATGACACCGGCCTTGGACGCCGCGTAGTTCGTCTGTTTCGCGCTGCCGTGCACACCCGCCACCGAGGACATCGTCACGACACAGCCGGTACGGCGTTTCATGAAGGAGAAGATTGCCGCCCGGCAGATGTTGTACGTGCCGTCGAGGTTGGTGCCGAGCACGGTCCGCCATTCGTCGTCGGTCATCCGCACCAGGGGGTTGTCCCGCACAACACCGGCGGAGGCGACCACCGCGTCTACCGGCCCGAGCTCGTCCTCGGCGGCGGAGACCAGCGCCCGGGCTTCGCCGGCGTCCGCGATGTCCAGTTTGCGGGCGATCACCCGTCCGCCGTGGGCCGCCGCCTCGGCGACGGCCTCCTCCGCGGCGTCGGGACGGCTGTGGTAACAGAACGCCACGTCGAAACCGTCGGCGGCCAACTGCCGCACCACGGCCCGCCCGATGCCGCGGGAACCACCGGTCACCACGGCGACCGGACGGATGTCGCCGGGCACGTCAGGTCCCCCCGAGTTTGGCCGTCAGCAGATCGTAGATCCCGTTCAGCGAGGTGATGCTGGCGAACTCCTCGTCCTTCACCCTGATGCGGTAGCGCTTCTCCAGACGCACCACTATCTCCAGCGCCATCAGTGAGTCGAGGTCGAGCTCGCCGACGAAGTCGGCGTCGTCGGTCACCTCGGCCGGCGACCGTTCGAGGGTGTCCGCGACGAGGGCGCGCAGCTCCTCCCGGTCCACCGCGATCTCCAGGTTCCTGGTCATTTATCGCATCCTTTTTCTTCTTTTTCCGCTTTTTCTCGTCACGCCTGGCCCGGTTTCCCGTTGTGCCTGTTCCGGACGGCCGAAAGCAGCGCGATCACGTTTCCGCCGGGCCGTGGGCCCGTTCTTCCCCGCGGTGCCGCGGGCCTGTTCGTCTCCGTCTCGTCACCGGCCGGCGTCCTCGGGCCACCCCGCCGGGCGGGACCGGCGGAGTGTCACGTCCCGATCAGTTCGCCGCCGTCGACACCGATCACGTTTCCCGTCACCCAGGACGAATCGCTGGCGGACAGGACGACGATCGCCTCACCGACGTCCTCGGGCCGGGTCAGCCGCCGGTGCGGATTGCGGGCGAGGCAGGCGTCGTCGAACTGCGCGCTGCCCGGGATCTTCCGGAACGCGGGCGTGATCGTCGTGCCGGGGCGCAGCGCGTTGACCGCCACCCCGCGCGGCGCGAGCTCCACGGCGAGTTGCCGGACGTGCGACTCCAGCGCCGACTTGGCCGCCGAGACGGCCCCGTAGCTGGGAATCACCAGGGAGCTCCCGGCGCTGGTCAGCGCATAGATCTTGGCGCCGGCCCGCAGCAGCCCGGCGGCCAGCAGATCCTGCGTCCAGTAGACGAGGCTGTGCGCCATCACGTCGAGGGTCATGGCCATCTGCCTCGCCGTGATGGTGCCACCGCCCCGCGCGTCGGGCACAGCCGTGACCGTGGCCGTGGGCACATCCGTGGCCGTGGGCGGGGGCACGAAAGGCAGCAGCGAGCCGAAGGCGACCGAGTGGACCACGACGCGCAGCCCGGCGTCACCGGTCAGCTCAGCGATCCGGGGCACCAGGTCGGCACGAGTGGCTGCGGCGGCGACATTACGGTTGAAGAAATGCGCGGCGACACCTCGTTCCCGCAGTTCCGCGGCCAGTTCCCCGGCGGCTTCCTGCCCGTCGGCGGTGTCGAGGTGAATCCCGATGACGTTGCCGCCCTCCGCGGCCAGCGCGCGGGCCGTGGCCCGCCCCATGCCGCTGGACACACCGAGGACCAACGACCAGGAATCCTTGAGCGGTACCAGCACGGTCAGCCCCCGGTGGTCGCTCGACGAACCGACGCGCCGGTGTCGACGGCCGACGTCGGATCAATATCCGAGAAATAATCCAATCGAATCCGCTCCGCAGGGGAGCGCCTGTCCACCCGCACCATCAGTTTCATGTTCGAGTTATCACCAATCGCCAGGACGACCGGGCATATGAAATCATTCGCCATCTTTATCGCTGCTCCGGGGACCCGGGAATCCGGGAGTCCGGGCCGCTGCGACGGCGCGAAAAAATCCTGATCGCGCCATCGGGCGGCCCGCCGGCGTCCCTGATGATCCGGATCGCGCGGCGATGAGCGGTGTGTGCCCGTCGCCATGCGATCCACTGATGATCCGGAAATTCCGGCCCACGGTGGCACGAAAGGAACATGCTCGTGTCACCGCCGGCCCGCCGGAGCGGGTTCACCGTCAACCGGAACCGATCAACCGACCGGAACCGATCAACCGAACCGTGGTGACACTGCGTGACAGTAGCACCGGGCGGCCACGAAAGCGCGCAGCCCTGTCAGCACGGTGTGGCGACACAGCGTGACCGCCTAACATGGTTACGCGCTGTAGCGGCGTGGACGGGCCCGCCCGATGTCGCCCCGGTGACCGCAACCTAGCCCCGCGACCCGCCGGAACGCCAGGACAGCCGCCTCCCGGCCGGCCACGGAGCACCCCGTCCCGACCGGCCGCGGCCCGGCACCCGGACGCATTCCACCACCAACCCGCATACATCGGCGATCCGACCGGAAAACAGCCCGGCGCGCGCACCGGCGAAATTTCCACCGGATGACGTGATTTTCCGCCGAACGGGACACGAGCGGCCACCCGACGTACACCACGGCTCCGGACGAACACCCGTACTCACGGCAGCCGGGAACGGCCGGATCCCAACCCGGGAACATCCGGAAGGAAGAACATCGGCATGCCGCCGGACAAACGGTTCTGTTTCACCGGGCCCCGGCCGGGACACCAATCTTCGGCTAGCATTTCGCTGAGCACGTGATGTCCGGCGGAATGGTGGGAGGTTTTACGTCATGTCGTTCCCGAAAATAGGACGAACGGTGGATGGTGTTCTCGGTGCGCCGGCCCAGGTCGCCGCCCAGGTGGCCGGCGTCGTCCAGCTGCCGAACATCGACGACTGGAAGGCTCGCCCGAGCGCCGAGCATCCCCGTCCCGTGGTGCTGGTACACGGCACCTTCGGCAACGCCCGCGACTACTGGATCACCACCGCGCCCGTGCTCGCCGCGGCCGGATTCACCGTGTTCCGGCTGGACTACGGCGCCCTGCCCGGAATACCGGTCCTGCACGGCCTGGACTCGATCGAGAAGTCGGCCCAGCAGCTCGCCGCGTTCGTGGACAAGGTGCTGGCCGCCACCGGCGCCAGCCAGGTCGACATCGTCGGCCACTCACAGGGCGGCATGATGCCGCGTTACTACATCAAGTTCCTCGGTGGAGCGGGCAAGGTGAACCGGCTGATCTCGCTCTCCCCGTCCAACCACGGCATGGCGGAGAACGAGCTGGTCACGCTGGCCAAGCAGTTCCCCGGCGCCGAGCAGCTGATCGGTTCGACCATGCCGCCGGCCTGCGCCGACCAGACCATCGGCTCCGTGCTGCTGACCAAACTCAACGGGGATGGAGAAACCGTGCCCGGCGTCCAGTACACGGTCATCGCGTCCAAATTCGATGATGTCGTCACGCCCTATGCCTCGGCGTTCCTGAACGGGCCGGGCGTGCAGAACATCACGTTGCAGGACCTGTACCCAGTCGATATCAGCAACCATGGTGCCATGGCGGCCAACCCCATGGTCTTCCGCGAAGTCGTCAAACACCTCAACACCCCGAGCAGCACCGCGGCCGGCGCAGCCCGCGCATAGCACGAAGGCACGTGCTGTGCACAGCACAGGAGCACGTGCTGTGCACAGCACAAAGGGCACGTCCCGCGCACAGCACAGGGGCACGTCCCGCGCACAGCACGATGGCGGGCATCTCTCGCGCACAGCAGCACGGCCCCGGCGCGTCCCACGTCGACGAGGCACAGCGACGGAACACAGGCGAGATACAGAAAGGAAGGCCGGATGGCCGGCGAGCGGTTGAGCGGGCTGGACATGGCATTTCTGAAACTGGACGACCGGACGGCCCCGATGAACATCGGCGCGCTGATGATATTCGAGCCGGACCACCCCGTCGGTGTCGAGAAACTGGTCCGTCTGCTCAGCGAGCGGATGAGCGGTTTCCCCCAGTTCCGGCAGCGCCTCCGGTCGACGGCGCTACCGCCCGCCGCCGCGGAATGGGTCGAGGACCCGCAGTTCCAGGTGGAGGCACACATCCGGGTCTGCTGTCTGCCGCCCCCCGGAACGCGCGACCAGCTCACCGAATACACCGCCAGCGCGATGGCGTCCCAGCTCAATCCGGCCCGGCCGCTGTGGGAAGCACATGTGATCACTGGACTGTCCGACGGACGCTTCGCGTTCCTGCTCAAAACACATCACGCCGTCACCGACGGCCAGGGCGGCGTCCGCCTCTTTTCCGCGATGTACGACGAGCCCACCGCGCTCGGCAACGAAGGGAACGCCCTCGCCTGCGACACCGCAACGGCTCCGTCAGCCACGGCCAGGTCCTCCGCGGCCGGGTCGACGGCCACGGGCGGGCCGGTGGCGGGCGCGCCCGTGGCATGGCGCTTGCTGCCCCGGCCGGACCAGTGGCTCAGCGCGATCCCCACGCTGGTCGCCGGCCCCTCCCTGATCGCCGGGCAACTGGTCGAGACCAGCCGCCGGACCACACGCGAACTGGGCATCGCGGCGTCGGTACTGCGCAGGGCACGCCTGTCCGCGGTGTCCTCCGTGGTGGGAAAACCGTCCCTGCCGGGGAAACAGTCGGAAACGCCGCCGGAGCGGCGGCTGACCCTCGTCCAGCTGGATCCGGGCGCGGTCCGGCGGGTCCGGCAGCGGCACCGGGTCATGACCCACGAGGTCGTCCTCGCCGTGCTCGCCGGGGCGCTGCGGGACTGGCTGGACTCCGGCGACCGTGGGCTCGGCGGAGCCGCGCCGCGGGCGCTCATCCCGGTCGCGCTGCGCCCCGACGCCGCGGGGCCGGGGCAGGGGCCGGGTAACAACCTGTCCGGATACCTGTGCGACCTGCCGGTGTCCGAACCGGACCCGGTACGGCGGCTGCGGGCCGTCCGCGTCGCCATGGAACGCAACAAGGCCGCCGGCCCCTACCGCGGGGCCGGCGCGTTCCCGCTGCTGGCCCACTCGCTGCCCGCCGCGGTGCACCATCTCGTCGCGCCGCTGGCCGGACGCGGCGCCAACCTGCTGTTCGACATCGTGGTGAGCAACATCCCGGGATCGAACAGAACCCCGCGGCTGGCCGGCGCCCCGATGCGGGAGCTCTACGGCATCGTGCCGCTCGCCCGCGGGCACGGGCTCAGCGTCGCCGTGACCAGCGGCCGCGACTTCATCGGCATCGCCCTGCACAGCGACCCCACCATCCAGCCGGGCATCACCGCCCTCAGCCGCGCACTGCCGCGCGCCCTGGCCGACCTCGCCCCGCCGCCTCCCCCCGTAC
>NZ_CEVIVD010000027.1:41476-48266 GCF_982290655.1 Protofrankia sp. CiP1_Cm_nod3 | reverse complement strand
GGGCTGGGCGGGCCGGCCGGGCCGGGCTGGGCGGCCCGGCTCGCGGACCAGTTCTCGTTCGGGCCGGACGGCGTCGCGACGGTCCTGCGTGCGGCCGTCGCCGCGACGGCGCGCCCGGGTACCGGCGGGCCCGTGGCCCCGGCGCGGGAGGAGTCCGTACGGGAGGCCCCGGTCGGGGAGGAGGCCGTGCGGGAGGCCCCGGTCCGGGAAGCCCCGGTCCGGGAGGCGGCCGGCTGGGAAGAGGCCGTCTGGGAGGAGGCGCGGGCCTACGCCGGCGGCGCGCTGGACGGACTCGCCCGCAAGCTGCCGGCTCGGGCGTCCTGGGCGGACATCGTGCTCCCCGCCGTCGCGCTCGGCCAGCTCACCGACATCGCGGCGCAGGTCGCCCACCGGGCCCGGGTCTACGACGACTGGGGCATGGGCCGTCGGCTTGCCCGGGGCGGTGGCATAACCGCGCTGTTCTGCGGGCCGAGCGGTACCGGCAAGACGCTCGCCGCCGAGGTGATCGCCGCCGAGCTGCGGCTCGACCTGTACCGGGTGGACCTGGCGGGCCTTGTCAGCAAGTACATCGGCGAGACCGAGAAGAACCTGGCACGGGTGTTCGACGGGGCGCGCCGGGCGGGCGCGGTGCTGCTGTTCGACGAGGCGGACGCGCTGTTCGGGCGCCGGTCGGAGATCCGTGACAGCCACGACCGGTACGCCAACATCGAGGTCGACTACCTCCTGCAACAGATGGAGGACTTCACCGGGCTCGCGATCCTCACCACCAACATGCGCGGCGCGATCGACCGGGCGTTCCTGCGCCGGCTGCGCTTCCTCGTCGACTTCCCGTTCCCGGACGCCGCCGCCCGCCGTGACATCTGGCGGCGGGCGTTCCCGCCCTCGGTGCCCGTCGCCGACGATCTGGACCTCCCCGCGCTGGCCAGGCTGGAGATCTCCGGGGGCAACATCGCGACCATCGCGGTGAACGCGTGCTTCCTGGCCGCGGGCGCGAACGGCGCGGTCGGCATGGAACACGTGATGCGCGCGGCGATCCGCGAGTACGCCAAGACCGACCGCGAGCCGACCCCGGCCGAGTTCGGCCCCTACCTCAGGCTGGCCCAGCCATGAGCAGGCTGGCCCGGCCATGAGCGCTCCGGGCCCGGCGGCGGCCGTCGACGTCGAGATCGGCCGGATCGTGCTGTCCGGCGTCAGCATGGACGCCGCCCGCGCCGACCGGCTCCGTCAGATGATCAGCGAGGAACTGGTCCGCGCGCTGGCCGGCGCGCCGGACGGCGCGGTGCCGGGCCGCGCCGCGCCGGCCCCGGCGCGCCGGCCCGGCGGTGTGGACGGCGACGTCGGCGGCGGGGCGGACACCGACAGGTGGATCGCGGCGACGGTCGCGCGGCGCATCGCCGAGAGCGTCCGGCGCGCCACCGCGGCGGGTGACGGCCGTGGCTAGCGCGGTCCAGGTGACGGAGCCGGCGGCGGTGCCGCGCCCGACGCCACCGCCGCGGCATGTCGACGCCGCGCCCACCGGCCCGGGGGCGGCCGTCGAGGCGGTCGGCGCCAGCCTCTGGGCCGGTAAGGCCGGGCAGCGTGAGCCGGTGGTGACCACCCGGGCGGACGCCGCGGCGGCCGTGGCCGGTCCCGCCCCGGCCGTCCCGGGCGGGAGCAACCAGGCCGTTCAGCGCCAGCTCCGCGCGGCCACCGGTTCCGGCGGCCCCGGTCCCGGCCCCGCCGGAACCGCCGGCTCCGGTGGCCCCGGCGTCGGCGGTGTCAGCACGGCGCCGGCCGGAGCCTCGGCCGAGGTGCCGGCCGCGATGCCCGCCGAGGAGGTGTCGCTGGCCGGGACCGGCACGTTCACCCCGCCCGCCCCGGTGGCCGCCTACCTCGAGGCGCGGGGACGGCAGGGCGGTCCCGTCAACGTCCGGTTCGGCTCGCTGGCCGCCGGCGTCCTGACCATGCGGCGCCGCGGGGACGCCTATGAGACGGCCGGTAACCAGGCCCAGGCGATCGCGCTGACCCATCCGTTCCTGCTGCCGGTCCGGTCGGCCGGCGTGGAGCCGATGCTCGTGGTGGCGGTCGCCGGCTCCACGGTGACGGGCTACGCCTCGCTGGCCGTCGGTGGGAAGGTGCTGCCCCGGCCGTCGTCGGTCACCAGCTGGATCGAGGAGAACGCGGGCGCGCTCGGCTGGGTGGGGCTGGACCGGCTGAAGCTGCCGAACCCGACGAACGAGCTCGCGGACGGCACGCTGACCCTGGCCGTGCCGGAGGTCTCCTTCGCCCTCGGCGGCTTTCTCAGCGGCCGCGGGACGCTCGGCCTGACCAACGAGACCGTCACGTTCGACGCGTCGGCCGACGTGCAGATCGGCGGGCTCGCCTCGGTGCAGGCGGAGATCACCCGGGATCCGGCCGGCGTGCTGTCGGGCCGGGCCGAGATCCCGGTGCGGCTCGCCAGGTTCTCCGGCAACGCGCTGTTCGTGTTCGCCGGTGGTGTCGTCGACATCACCGGGAAGGTCCGCTACGACACGGAGAAGCTCAGCGGCGAGGTGACGCTGCTCGTCACCGACGCGGCGGCCGCCCGGGACGTCGCCCGCCAGCAGCTCGGCCCGGACGCGCTGGTCGCGAGCGCACAGGAGGCGGGTACGGCCGGCCCTGCCGGTCCCGGCGCGGCCCCCGCGCCCGCCGCGGCGCCGGCGCCGGAGCCGGCTGCGACGGCACCGAAGGCGCGGCCGGGGCCGCGGGCGCTGGCGGGCTGGGGGACGCTGGACTTCCGGTTCTCCGACTGGCTGACCGGCAAGGCCCGGGTCATCGTCGACGGCGCCGGGCACGTCACGGTGGACGGCGAGATCGCCCCGCCGGCTCAGGTGGAGCTGTTCGCCCAGCGGGACTACATCCGCCGGGTCTTCACGCTGGAGGCCCGCGCCCTGTACGGCGTGCCGCTGGTCGGGAACGTGTTCGTGTTCGCGAACGTCGGGCTGGACGCGATGGCGAAACTCGGCCCCGGCGTGCTGCGGGACATCAGGGTTCTCGGCCGCTACTCCACCGATCCCGCCGTGCTCAACGCGTTCAGCGTGGCGGGCACGCTGAACATCTCCGCGTTCGCCGGGCTGCGGCTGCGGGCCGAGGGCGGCGCCGGGGTGGAACTGCTCGGCCACGACATCAAGGCCGGCGTCGGCATCAACGCGCTCGCCGGAATCCGGGGATACGTGGAGGCGACCCCGACCATCGGCTACCGGGAGAAGGCCGACCCGGTAGCCGGCAAGAGCGGCGAGTTCTTCCTGCACGGCCACCTGGAGCTGGCCGCGCAGCCGTTCCTCGCCCTCGGCGGCGACCTGTTCGTCGAGCTGGACAGCCCGTGGTGGTCACCGGCACCGGACAAGAAGTGGACGTGGCCGATCGGCCAGCTCGAGTACCCGCTGCCGGGCGAGTTCGGCATCGGGGCGGACGTCGACTACGTCATCGGCTCGGACCGGTTCCCCGAGATCACGTTCACGCCGGTGGAGTTCTCGGCCGACAAGTTCATGACCGACCTGATGAACGACCACGTCCCGAAGAAGGCGTCCGATGACGCGGACAAGAAGGGGAAATGGTCCGACGGCGCCCCGCCCGGCGGCACGGACGCCGACCCGAAACACGTGGAGGCTCCCGGCGGGAAGCCGGCCGGCGGGAAACCCGCCACCGGCAAGCAGGACCCGGCGGCCGACGGCACGCCGCCGCGGCCCGAGAACGAGCAGCGCTGGCAGGCCGCGATGGACGCGATCGGCAAGGTCGTCGTCGAGTCCGAGCAGAACCCGCTGGACGACGACGGCATGCGCGACACACTCGCGGAACTCCGCGGGGAACACCGGTTCAAGGTGCTCACGGCGATGCCCGCCGGCGACGAGTGGGACATCGTCGCCGAAATGAACCCGACCAAGGCGAAGCCGGCGACGAATAAGAAGAAGCCCGGCACGACGAAGGGTAAGGGCGGCGGTCAGAAGACGAAGCGTTACGTACCCGGGCCGGCGCCCGAGGGAGAAGGCAATGAAACGGGCGACGTGGAGAAAAATGCCATCGGGATGTACTGGTACAAGGATCCTGACATTTACAAGGACATCGAGCTGCCGAGGTCTCTTGGTCAGCAGAAGTTCAGCCCGCGTGGAAAGGAAACGCTTCACGACAGCGATCTCCCCAAGGGCGGACTTGCCCGTGGCGAGGTTGTCCTCGGGGTCGG
Source organism: Protofrankia sp. CiP1_Cm_nod3 (assembly GCF_982290655.1). NCBI lineage: Bacteria > Bacillati > Actinomycetota > Actinomycetes > Frankiales > Frankiaceae > Protofrankia > Protofrankia sp. CiP1_Cm_nod3. Next base: position 44,068 of record NZ_CEVIVD010000027.1, on the reverse strand, counting down.
CGAAATACTGGATAAGATCAAGAAAGGCTGGACTGTCGAGCGGGTGAAGAAGGGGGAGGGTCGTACCCGGCAGAAACAGTATCGTGAAAATCTTGAGCTGTTCGGGTACAAATGGGACAAGAAGAAGACGCAGCCCGACCATGTGCTGGACCTGAAGTTCGACGGGGCGGACGCCGACACGAACCTGTGGCCGTTGGACAGCGCGAAGAATCAGAGCGCGGGGAGTTACCACGCGCATCAGGTCGTGCGGCAGCGAAAATCGCCGAAGGGTAAGCAGAAGAAGGGGGATCCGAAGGAGAAGCCCATCAACGAGCTGACCAACAAGTGGTTCGTGGTGCGGGAGGTGAGGTAAGTGACGACAGGTGGGCTGCGGAGGGCGCCGAAGGTGCGGCGTGGGGCGCTGGCGGTCTACGACTCGCGCGCGACCGGCGCGCGGGCGTCCCGAGTGATCATGTTTCAGTACAACGCGGACTCGATGCGCCGGACGCTGGCGGACCGCAGCCCGCCGGAGCCGAAGAAGTCCGCCGGGGCCGCTAAACAGAGCGTGCTCAAGGTCGGCGGCCCACCCATCGAGACGATCGCGATGACGATCGAGCTGGAGGCGGCCGACCAGCTCGACGCGCCCAACGCCAACCGGACGGTCGCCGAGCACGGCCTCTACCCCGCGCTGGCCCTGCTCGAGCTGCTGATGTACCCGCCGGCGCTGGCCGCCGAGAAGATCGAGAAACAGGCCGCGAAGGGCGCCGTCCAGGTCAGCGACGCCGAGGTGCCGCTGGTGCTGCTGGTCTGGGGGCCGTCGCGGGTGGTACCGGTCGACGTCACCGGGTTCTCGGTGACCGAGGAGGCGTTCGACTCCCTGCTGAACCCGGTCCGGGCGAAGGTCGAGCTGACCCTGCAGGTGCTGACCTACCTGGAACTGCCGGCGGGGGACATCGGCCGGGACGCGTTCATCAGCTACCAGAAGAGCAAGGAGGCCCACGCCGGCCGTCACCAGGAGGGCGAGAACGAACAGGGCATCCGCACCGTGTTCCTGCGCGGCGGCTGAGCCGCCGGTGGCCATCGGAGGACCCGTGGTCATCGAAAGACCGAAAAGGAGAAGGAGAAAGCCGTGTTCGCCCGCGACAGCCGTTACGCCGGGGTGCCCACCCACGAGCACACGTTGCCGGACGGCCAGGTCGTCCGCTATGTCGGTGTCCGGCAGATACCGCCGGTGACGGCCATCCAGGGTTATCGGGTGATCCGCGGCGACCGGCTGGACCGGATAGCGGACGACGTCTACCGGAGCCCGGAACGGTTCTGGCGGATCTGCGACGCGAACCGGGCGCTGTGGCCGGACGACCTGGTCGCCGAGAGCGGCCGGATTCTCGTGATCCCGCCGGCCGCCGCCGGCCCGCCGCCCCGGCGCTCCGGCGGGCCGGCCGGCGGGGCGGGCCGATGACCACGATCTCCTACGAGCTGCGGGTGGACGGCGCACCGGCCGGCGCGGAGATCGTCGCCGCGATCCGGCGCATCGAGGTCGAGGAACACACCGACCTCGCCGACATGGTGCGCATCGAGATCGCCGTCGACGTGGCGCCGGACGGCTCCGGCTGGAGCGTGCTCGACGACGAGGTGTTCACCCGGCTGACCCCCGTCGCCGTCGACGTCACCATCGGCTCGGGCAACGCCCAGCCGCTGATCGACGCCCGGGTGATCGACGTCGAGCTGTCCGTGTCGTCCCGGCCGGGCAGCTCGGTGCTGCGGGTCGTCGGCGCCGACCCGAGCGTGCTGATGAACCTCACCGAGACCGTCCGGGCCTGGCCCGACGTGGCCGACAGCGACATCGCCAGCACCCTCTTCGGCGAGCACGGCCTGACCGCGGACGTCACCGCCACGCAGCCGGCCCGGCCGGAGAAGGACATGACCACGATCCAGCGTGGCACCGACATCGGTTTCCTGCGGGGGCTCGCCGTCCGCAACGGCTACGAGTGCTATGTCGAGGCCAACCCGGCCTCCGGCGCGCTGGAGGGGCACTTCCACCCGCCGAAGCTCGACGCGGCCGCGCAGGGGGTGCTGTCGGTCAACCTCGGTCCCGCCACCAACGTCGACGCGTTCACCGCCCGGTTCGACATGGTGCGCCCGACGACCGCGACGGCCGGCGGGGTGGACGTCCGCGCGGGCGCCGAGGCCGCGGTCACCGTCGACCGGTCGGGCCTGCGCGACCTGGGCGCGGCGTCGACGGCGCCGGACGGCACGGCGCGCACGGTCCTGCTCGCCGGCGCCGGCCTGTTCGAGGACGGCGAGCTCACCACGCTGGCACAGGCGGCGGTGGACCGGTCGTCGTGGGCCGTCGTCGCGGAGGGGGAGGTGAACACCGCCGCGTACGGCCGGGTGCTGCGGGCCAAACGCCCGGTGCTGATCCGGGGCGTGGGCCGGATGCTCAGCGGCGCCTACTACGTCGAACAGGTGCTGCACACGTTCACCCCCGACGGGTACACGCAGCGTTTCACCGCTCGCCGCAACGCGACCGGCGTCACCGGCCGCGAGTCCTTCGACGACGAGACCAACACCTGAAAGCCCGGCCGGGACAACAAAGCCCGGCCGGGACAACCC
>NZ_CEVIVD010000027.1:39582-40877 GCF_982290655.1 Protofrankia sp. CiP1_Cm_nod3 | reverse complement strand
CGTTCCAGCCGGAGCGATCCAGCCGGAGCGATGACGAGGACAGGAGACGCGGTCCCGATGACCATGTCCGCGGTGGAGCACGGCGGTGTCACGGCCGGCGGTGGCGGCCGCTACTACGGCAAGTACCGGGGGTTCGTCACCAGGAACACCGACCCGGACAACCTCGGCCGGATCAGGGCGGTGGTGCCCGAACTGCTCGGTTCGGTCGAGACGGGCTGGGCGCTGCCCGCACTGCCGTACGCCGGGCCGGAGGTGGGCCTGTTCGTGATGCCGCCGGAGAAGGCGGGCGTGTGGATCGAGTTCGAGGCGGGTGACGTCTGCCGTCCGGTCTGGACCGGCTGCTGGTGGTCGGACGGGGGGCTGCCGAAGGACGGCGAGGGCAGCCCGGCCGAGGCGCCGATGGTGCTGCTGCGCACCAGGAACGGCCTGCTGCTCACCATCGACGACGAGCACAAGAAGATCACGGTCGGCGACGCCGACGGCAAGAACACGGTCACGGTCGACATCTCCGGCGGAACCGTGACGGTGAAGGCCGCGAAGAGCGTGGTGGTGGACGCGGGGAAGATCGAACTGACGAAGGACGCGGCTCACCCGCTGGCGTTCGGCGACGCCCTTGAGAAATACCTCAAGGATTTCGCGAAGGAGTTCAGCAAGCACATGCATCCCGGGCAGTCGTCACCGGTCGGCCCGGTGACCCCGGCGCCGCCGGCCGCGCCGATGACGCCCCCGTCGGGCCTCACGTCCAGCGCCGTGAAAACCGGCTGAGAAGCGCTGTTGGAAACGACTGGAAATAACGCTGTGAGAACCGGGTGAAAACCGGCTGGGAAGCAAGGAGGGAGAACCGTGGCGAACATGGGCGCGCCCGAGCGGCGTTTTCGGCTGGACCACCCGTTCCACGTCGACGCGACCGGGCGGGTGGCCGGCACCGACTCCGACGACCACGTCCGGGACATGATCTTTCAGGTGCTGTTCACCAACCCGGGGGAGCGGGTCAACCGGCCGGACTTCGGCTGCGGCCTGCTGGGCCTGGTGTTCCTGCCGAACAGCGACGCGCTGGCCACCGCCACCGAGTTCCTAGTGCGCGGCGCGCTGCAGCGCTGGCTTGCCGAGGTCATCACGGTCGAGGCGGTCGAGATCCGTTCGGACGAGAACGTGCTGACCGTCGAGGTCGGCTACCGGCGGCTGGACACCGGCCGGCGCGCGGACGCCCGGTTCGTCTCCCCGTCCGAGCTGCCGCTCCCACTGAGCTGACCGACAGCACCGAACGGACCAGCGGCACCGAGCCGGCCGAGAGC
>NZ_CEVIVD010000027.1:38986-39437 GCF_982290655.1 Protofrankia sp. CiP1_Cm_nod3 | reverse complement strand
ACCGAGCCGGCCGACAGCGCTGGGCCGCCTGACAGTACCGAGCCGACCGACAGAAGGCGACGGAGACGGACACGATGACCAGCGGGGGAACGTCCGCGATACCGGTGCTCGAGCGCGCCGACGAGGCGCGCCGCCGCGTGCTGCTGGCGAGCGGCCGCAACGGCATCGACCACCTGGAGGTCTACAGCGACACGTCGGCCGGGTTCGGCGCCGACGGGCTGGACGCCCAGCGCTACCTGCACGTCCACTTCGTCCGGCCGCTCGGGACGCGCGCGGACGCGCTGGTCACCGAACTGCTCGACCGGCCCGGCCGCTGCGTCGTCACCGGCGGCACCCGCGTCCGGGAGCTGCGCGTCGTCGCCGTCCACGCCGTCGCGGACACGGCCGGCCCCGCCGGCCCGAGCGGCCCCGTCAGCCCAATCGGCGCACTCGGCGCACTCGGCGCACTCGG
>NZ_CEVIVD010000027.1:7177-38908 GCF_982290655.1 Protofrankia sp. CiP1_Cm_nod3 | reverse complement strand
CCCGTCGGCCCAGTCGGCCCAGTCGGCCCAGTCAGCCCCGTCGGTCTGCACAGCCCCGTTGACCATGTTGTCGTCGAGGTGGACCGGGCCGGTGACTTCTCGCCGTACACGCTGCGTATCGACAGCGAACATCTCGACCCCGCCTACGCCGTCTGCGCGTTCAGTTTCAAGGCCGGCTGCCCGAGCCGCTTCGACTGCGGGCCGACACCCGGCGAGCCCGCGGCCACCGGCCCGTCGCCGGTCGTCGACTACCTGGCGAAGGACTACGCGAGCTTCCGGCGCGCGCTGCTCGACCGGTTGGCGCTGCTCGTCCCCGGCTGGACCGAACGCGAGCCGGCGGACGTCGGCATCGCCCTCGTCGAGCTGCTCTCCTACGTCGGCGACCAGCTCAGCTACTACCAGGACGCGGTCGCGCGGGAGGCGTTCCTATCGACCGCCCGGCAGCGGATCTCCGTGCGCCGCCATGCCCGGCTCGTCGACTACCGCATGCACGACGGGGCGTCCGCCCGCGTCTTCGTCCACGTCGACTGCACGGGCCCCGCCGGCCCGGGAGCCGGCGCCGGTGCCGGGACGTTGCCGGCGGGCACCCGGGTGCTGCCGGCGCTGGACCGCCCGCTCGGCCGGCGTGTCCCGCCGTACCCGGCGCTGCTCCCGGCGGACGTGGCCGCCGACGCCGTCGAGGCCGCCGCCGCCGTCTTCGAGACCGTCACGGACCTGGCACTGCACCCGGAACTCGGGACGATCGACATCCACGCCTGGGGAAGCCTGGAGTGCGCGCTGCCGGCCGGCGCGACCGCGGCGGACCTGGTGAACGCGGACCCGGTGAACCAGGCCGCCACGACCACAGGGACGACATCGCCGGCCGGGGCGACGCTGCCGCTCGCCGTCGGGGACCTGCTGCTGTTCGAGGAGATCCGCGACCCGGTCACCGGGCTCGCCGCCGACGCCGATCCGGCCCACCGCCAGGTCGTCCGGCTCACCGCCGTCGAGTCGGCCACGGACCCGTTGGGGACGACCGGCGCGGACGGCAGGTCCGCGCCGCTGGCGCTGACGAGGGTCCGGTGGGCCGACGCGGACGCGCTCACCTTCCCGCTGCCGCTGTCGGGCCGCACCCCGGACGGCACGCCGGTCGCGCCCCTCGGCGTGGCGCGGGGAAACATCGTGCTCGCCGACCACGGCCGGACCGTGACCGACACCGGCGGGCCGGCCGGCATCCGCACCGGCCCCCGGCCGTACCGGTTCCGCCTCGACCGCGGGCCGCTGAGCTTCCGCGTGCCGCCCGGCGACCGGCGCACGCCCGCCGCCGCGCTGCGTGACGTCGACCCGAGGCAGGCCGAAGCCCAGATCAGCCGGCTGACGACGTCCACCGGCCCGCCGCCGCGGGGGTGGCAGCCGGCGCCGGGAGGGGATCTGCTCACCTCCGGCCCGTTCGACCGGCACGTCACCGTCGAGACCGACGACGAGGGGCGGGCCGTCGTCCGGTTCGGTGATGGTGGGTGCGGGGCCGCCGCGCCGGACGGCGCCGTCATCGACGTCACCTACCGGATCGGCGTCGGCCCCGACGGGAACGTCGGCGCGGACACGCTCGTCCACCTCGCCCCGCCCGCGGCGGAGCCCGCGCCTGCCTCGCCCGCGCCTGCCTCGCCCACGTCTGCCCCGTCCACGGCGGAGCCGGAGCCGGCCGAGCGCGTGCCGCTGGCTGTCGCGGGCTCCGGCGTGCCCGCCGAGCCACCGTCGGGGATCATCCGGGTGCGCAACCCGTTGCCGGCATGGGGCGGGGCGGCACCCGAACCGGTGGACGTGGTGCGGGCGCTCGCCCCGGCCGCGTTCCGGGCCACGCAGCTGCGGGCGGTCACGGCCGCGGACTACGCCGAGGTCGCGATGCGCCTGCCCGAGGTGTCCCGCGCGGTCGCAGACTTCCGCTGGACCGGAAGCTGGCACACGGTGTTCCTCACGGTCGACCCGGCGGGGCGGGCCGAGCTGTCCGACGACCTGGCGGCGCGGATCGCCGCGTTCGTCGGCGGGTTCGCCCAGGCCGGCTACGACCTGGAGATCCGGGGGGCCTCCCAGGTCCCGCTCGCGATCGACATCGACATCTGCGTCGCCCCCGGCCACCTGCGCGCGGACGTCGAACGGGCGCTGACCGCCGAGCTCGGCACCGCCGCGCTGCCCGGCGGGCGGCGCGGGCTGTTCCACCCGGACGGGTTCACCTTCGGCGAGCCGCTGACGCTGGGCCGGCTCTACGCGCGGGTGTTGGACGTGGCCGGCGTCGCCTCCGCCGACGTCCGCCGGTTCGCCCGGCTGCACGACGACGACCCGGACCCGGACCGGCCGGTCACCGCCGCCAACCTCGACCGCGGGTCCGTCGAGGCCGGCCCCCGGGAGGTCATCCGGCTGGACAACGACCCGGACCGGCCGGAGAACGGCGTGCTGCGCCTCGACCTCGGCGGTGGCCTGTGAGCCCGCCCCCGAACCAGCCGGCCAACCGCCCCGGGCTGGCGAGGATCGACTACCGGATCGGGGACCATCCGGCGTTCCTGCGGGAGCTGCGGCGGGCCGTCGCCCGGCGGCCCGAGCTCGCGGGCTGGACGTCGCGCGCCCCGGACGACGCCGGCATGGTCCTGCTCGACCTGTGGGCGTACGTCGCCGACATCCTGACCTTCTACCAGGAGCGGATCGCCACCGAGAACTACCTGCGCACCGCCGTCCTGCCGGACTCGGTGCACAGGCTGGCCGGCCTGCTCGGCCACCGCCCCCGGCCCGGGGCCGCCGCCACCGTGGACCTGGCGTTCACCGTGGCCGACGACGGGCCGGCCCTGACGCTGCCGGCGGGCCTGCGGGTACAGAGCAGACCGGCGGGGGGCGGGCCGCCGAAGATCTTCACCACCGACGCGCCGGTCGACGCCGACGCGCGGCTCAACACCGTCCGCATCGTGCCCGCTCCGCCCGCCGGCGGCTTCCCGGCCGGTGGCCCGCCGCCGTGGCCCGACGGCGGGCTGCTGCCACCCGGAGCGCCGGTACCCGATCCGGGGGCGACGTTCCTCCTGGTGCCCCCCGCCGCGTCCGCGCCGGCCGGGATCAGGGCCGGCACCGGGACCGGCACCGAGGTCGAGCTGAGAACCGTCGCCGCCGTCGAGACGGTGGACGACGGGGGCGAGCCCCGGACGATGATCCGCTGGTCGACGCCGGTCCTCACCGACTACGCCGGGTGGGCGTTGCACCCACTCGGCCGGTCGTTCCGCCTGTTCGGCCACGCGGCGCCCGGCAGCGTCAACGTCTCGACTCCCGGGATGTACCCGGCGGGAGCGTCCGCGCTCCCGACGGTCGGCTGGGCGTCCTACGGCACGAATTTCGCGGTGCCGACAGACGCTCGGAGCATCGAGCTCGACGCGGCGCCCGGCGACCTGGCCGCGGGATCGACGATCGCGGTCGTCAGCCCGGCCACCTCGGTCCCGGCCACCTCGGTCCCGGCCGGTTCGGTCCCAGCCGGTTCGGGCACGGTCCTGCGCGCGCTCTTCCTCGGGCCGGTCGGCTCGGTCACGGCAGGCCAGGCCACGGTCGGGTCGGCCACGGTGACGTCCTTCTGGCCGCCCGGGTTCACGGCGTTACCGCTCCCGGCCACGTCGACGGCCACACCACCGTCGACGGCCACACCACCGTCGGCGGCCACGTCGACGGCCGCGCCACCATCGTCGGTCGCCGTCGAGGAGGGTGTCGCGGCGCGTGTCACCCTGGCCGGCGACCGTGGGACGGACGGGCCGCTGGACCGGCGGACCGCGATCGTCCACGAGATCACCGGGCCGCCGGTCATGCTGACCGGCCGGGTCCACGACGGGCGGATACCGGCCGGCGCCACCGACGTGCACGTCCTGCTCCCGGCCGCGGCGGGCTTCACCCGGGGGCGGCGGATCATCATCGACGACGACGACGACGCCCGGCCGCACGCCGCCACGATCGTCCGGGCGACGCCGACGCCGACGCCGACGCCGACATCGACACCGGTGGTGCCGACGGTGCCGACACCGGCCGGGCCCGGGTATCTGCGGCTCACGATCGACCCGCCGCTGCCCCGCGAGCTTGACGGGGCGAGCGCGGCTCTGCGCGGCAACGTCGCGCCCGCGTCGCACGGCGACGACGTGCTCGCGGACGTGCTCGGCGACGGTGACGCGTCCGCCGCGTTCCAGGAGTTCCCGCTCGCGCGCGGCCCGCTGATGTTCCGGCGGTCGGCGGGGGCGCCCGGCGGGATCGCGCCGATGCTGGAGATCGTCACCGGTTCGACCGTGTGGCGGCCGGTCGGCACGCTGCACGGCACCGGCCCGTCCGACCGCGTGTTCGTCCCCGACGTCGACGCGGAGCGGGCCACGACCGTCCGGTTCGGCGACGGGGTCACGGGCGCCCGGCCGCCGACCGGGCGGGGCAACGTCGTCGCCCGGTACCGGTACGGCGACGCGGCCGACGGCGACGTCGCCGCGGACCGGCTGACCGTGGCGCTGACCAGGCCGGTCGGGCTGACCGGCGTGACCAACCCGCTGCCGACACAGGGCGCGGCCCCGCCCGAGGACCCCTCCGAGACCCGTCGCCTCGCGCCGGCGAGCGTGCGGACCTTCGACCGGGTGGTGTCGCTGCGTGACGTCGAGGAGGCCGCGCGGGCGTTCCCCGGCGTCGGCAAGGCGCGGGCCAGGATGTTCTGGACCGGTGAGGAGCACGCTGTCGCGCTCACCGTGGGTGGTCGCGACGGGGCGGTCCTCACCGGCACGCGGCTGCTGGCGGACCTGACCGCCCACCTGGCGGCCCGCCGTGACCCGAACCGGCGGATCGACGTCGGCGGCCACGAGCCCGTGGACGTCACCGTCACCGCCACGATCACGCCTGCTCCCGGCCGGGTCGCCGAGACCGTGCTGGACGCGGCGCGCGTCGCGCTGCTCGCGGCGTTCGCCTTCGACGCCCGCGACTTCGACGAGGACGTCCACCTCAGCACCGTCTACGCGGTGCTCGCCCGGGTGGACGGCGTCGAGCGGGTCGACGTCGAGCGCCTCGCGGGGCCGGCCGGGAAGCCCGTCCGCCGCGTCCCGGTCGGCCCGGCCCAGCTCGCCCGGTTCGCGGCACCGGCCGACGCCGACGTTCGTCTCGCGGGCCGCACGGTGCCCGGCGGCTCCGCCGGAGAAGGGACCCGACCATGACCGACGACGAGCCGATCGACCTGATGGGCCTGCTGCCCGCGCTGTACCGGCTGCGGGACGCCGAACGCGGCGGCCCGCTCGCGGCCCTGCTCGAGGTGATCGGCGAGCAGGTCGACGCCGTGCGCGCCGACATCGGCGGGCTGTGGGACGACATGTTCGTCGAGACGTGCGCCGAATGGGTCGTCCCGTACATCGGCGACCTGCTCGGCACGAGCCCGCTGCACGAGGTCGCGACCCGCCGGCGGGCCGACGTCGCCAGGACCATCCACTACCGGCGCCGCAAGGGCACCCTCGCGATGCTGGCGGAGCTGGCCCGGGACGTCACCGGGTGGCCGGCGCACGCGGTGGCGTTCGTCGAGTCCCTGGCCTGGAACCAGCACCTCGACCACCTCCGGACGCGCCCGGTCCCGCCCGAGGCGGACCCGCGCCGGCGCGACCCGTACGCGCTGGCCGGGGCCGGCACCGTGAACCTGCGCGACGCCGACGCCGCCGACCGTGTCGGCGGCCCGTTCGACACCGCGAGCCACACCGTCGACGTCCGGTCCCCGATCACCAGCGCCGGGGTCGACACCGACGTCCGCACGTCTCACCAGGGGTGGTACGGGATCCGGACGCTGGGGGTGTTCATGTGGCGGCTGGCGGCGTTCCGGCTGGTCGGGCTGACCCCGGCGCCGGTCATGCCGGCCACCGGGGCGGCGGACGATCCCGGCTGCTTCGGATGGGCGCTGAACCCCCTGGGCAGCCCGGCGCCGCTGTTCACCCATCCTCGCCCGGAGGCCGGCCCCACCGGGCTCACGGCCGAGATCCACGTGCCCGGGCCGATCCGGCCGTGGGCGATGTGCCGCCGGCCCGGCGACTACTACGGCTTCGACGACGCCTCCTCCGTCCATCTGGTCCGCGTCCTGCCGAACGGGGAGCGCAGGCCCGTGCCGGCCGGCGCGATCGTCGTTCGTGACCTGTCGACCTGGGAGCGCCCACCGCCCGGCAAGGTGGCGCTGGACGTCCGCCTGGGACGGGTGACGTTCCCGGTCGGGCAGGCGCCGGCCCCCGGCGAACTGGAGGCGGCCGCCACCCACGGCTTCCCCGCGCCGCTGGGCGGCGGCCCGTACGACCGGCGCCGCCCGCCCGCGCCGCCCGGCACGTCGGGCTCGTCGGGCTCGTCGGGCTCGTCCGGCGCGTTCGACCCGTTCGCCGGCCCGGACACGCTCGCCGACCCGGACGCGCTCGACGTCCTCATCGAGGTGCCGACACCGGCCGGCCCCGACGGCCCCGCCATCACCACGATCGGGCAGGCACTGGCCGCCTGGCGGCCAGCCGTGCACCGCCGGGCCGTCATCCAGATCAACGACAGCCGGACGTACACCGAGGACCTTCGGCTCGACCGGCCCGGCGCCGAACTCGTCATCCAGGCCGGGCCGGGCTGCCGGCCCACGCTGATCGGCGACGTCGTCGTCGGTGGCTACGGCCCGGACGCCACGCTCGAGTGCAACGGCCTGCTGATCGCCGGCACGGTCACGGTGGACGCGCCGCGCCGGCTGGTGCGCCTCGCCCACTGCACGCTCGTCCCGGGGCGCCGGCTGAGCCCCAGGCTCGCTCCCGAGTCCGGCCGGCCGCTCTTCCCCGCGGAGCCGAGCCTCGTCGTGACCGATGCGGCGGCCGGGGCCCGGGTCGACGTCGACCGGTGCGTCACCGGCCCGCTGCGGGTCACCGCCGAGGCGGCATCGCTGTCGGTGAGCGACAGCGTGGTCGACGCGCCATCCGTCCCCGGGGCGGCCCGGCTGCCGGCGGTCGCGGGCCTGCCCCGGAGCCCCGGGCCGGGCGGCACGCCGCTGGTGGCCGTGCCCGGGCCGCCGGCCCGGCTGGTCCGCACGACGGTGTTCGGCGAGGTGTGCGTCCGTGAGCTCACCCTGGCCTCCGAGACCCTGTTCACCGCGCCGGTGGCCGCCGAGCGCCGGCAGCGCGGCTGCGTCCGGTACAGCTACCTGCCGCCCGGGTCGACGACACCCCGCCGCTACCGCTGCCTGCCGGACGACGCGCCGGCGGCCGCGGGCAGCGTCACCGGGACCGCCGGGACCACGGAGACCACGGGGACCGCTGGGACCGCTGGGAGTACGGGGAGTGCCGGGGCCGCGGGGAGCGCCGGGGCCGCCGGGAGCGCTGGGGCCGCCGCGATCCGGGCGCGGCCGGTGCCGGCGTTCACCTCCACCCGCTACGGCGACCCCGGCTACGCCCAGCTCGGCCTGGCCTGCGCGGACGAGATCCGGACCGGCGGCGAGAACGGCACCGAGATCGGCGCCTACGCGGGTCTCGGACAGCCCCAGCGCGAGGCCAACCTGCGCGAACGCCTCGCCGAGTACGCCCCGTTCGGCATGGCGGCCCGGCTGATCTACGTGACCTGACCCGTCCGGTGACCGGTGACCCGGTGACCGGTGACCTGCTGAGAGGAATCGACGCTCGCGATGAAGGGCGACTTCACCCGCTTCACCTTCGACCCTCGTGCCCACAACCGCGGGGTGCTCACCCAGCAGGGCCGGGTCACCCTCGACGCCGACTGGAACGAACACGTCGCGATCGTCGATCACCTGGACCGCACCCGGGCCACCGACGTGATCGGCCCGTCCGGCGCGCCCCGGGACAACGCGGCCGGCCTGGTGACACCGCTGACCCGGTCCAGCACCGGCACCGGCACCGGGACCGTGCTGGACTACGGGGTCACCGCCGGGCGGATCTATGTGAACGGCCTCCTCCTCGAGCTCGGCGCGCCCCCGGCCGCCGTCGCCGGCGTGCTGGTATCGAGCGGACCGCCGGCGACCACCACCGTCACCCTCTCCGCCGGGGAGGGCCGGGACCTGCTGCCGGCCGCCGCCCAGGGCTCGGCCGCCGCCGAGGGCTTCTGGGTCGAGCTGTCATCGGCGTCGCCGGTGGCGTCGACCAGGCCCGAGGGGCCGTTCTACTGGGCCACGGAGGCCGTCGAGACCGCGAACGGGCAGGTCAGCGTCACCCTGGAGGGCGACGCGGGCGCGTTGCGCCCCGGCCCCGCGACGGGAGCGGTGCTGCTCCGGCGTGCCCTGACGTACCGTGGTCAGCCGGACCTGCCGGGTCCCGAGCCGATCGCGCTCCCGAATCCGTCCGACCCGCTTGGCCCATCACTGCCCGTGTCCGACGTCGTCTACCTCGACGTGTGGACCAGGCACGTCACCGCGGTGGAGGACCCGAGCCTGCGGGAGGTTGCGCTGGGTGGCCCGGACACGGCCACCCGAATACGGACGGTAGCCCAGATCCGCGTCCAGCGGGTGAACGCGGGGTCGTTGAGCTGCGCGGACGACCTTCCCGGCTGGCCGCCCGAGGCGAGCGGCGGCCGGCTGACCGTGGCGTACACCGAGCCCGAGGAGCCGCCGCGCCCGTGCTCGTTCACCGTCGACGGCGGATATCGCGGCCTGGAGAACAGGCTGTACCGCGTGGAGATCCACCGTGGGGGCCCGCTCGGCGGAGCGGGCGTCACGCATCCCGCGACGTTCGTGTGGTCCCGCGACAACGGGGCCGTCGTCTTCCCGATCGACTCGTTCGAACCCGGCGCCGGCCCGCCGCCTGCGAGCACGACGACGGTCGTCCGGCTGGCGCGCCTCGGCAAGGACCAGGCGCTGACCGTGCGGAAAGACGACTGGGTCGAGGTCCTCGACGACGCCACCGAGCTGGCGGGGAGCCCGGGGGCGTTACGACAGGTGGCCGACGTCGACGAGGCGGCCCGGACCGTCACGCTCGCCACCCCGGTCGTCGCCGTCCCCGCGGGACAGCATCCCAGGCTGCGGCGCTGGGACGTCCCCGCGTCGGCGACCGGGAAAGCCGCCCCGACGGTGGACGGCGACGGCAACGGCCTCGGTGTGCCTGTGGACGCCGGGCCGATCAGCCTTGAGGAGGGAATCTCCGTCAGCTTCTCCGGCGGGGCCTTCCGGACCGGCGACCACTGGACGTTCGCCGCCCGGGCTGCGACGGCGTCGGTGACCGAGCTGACGCAGGCCCCGCCAGCGGGAATCACCCATCGTTACCGCAAGTTGGCGCTGGTCGAGTGGAGAATTACGGGCGACAACGAGCCGCCGGCGGCGGCGGTGACCGACTGCCGGGACCTGTTCCCCCCGCTCACCGACATTCACGCCGCCGACGTCCGCGTCGAGGACTGCGCGAGCCGTCCCCTCGGGGTCGCCGACCTCCAGCAGGTGTTCGACGCCCAGTGCGCCCAGCGGGCCCTGCGCTACGTCTCCGGCGACGGTCAGGAGAGCCGGCCGGGGCGGCCGCTCCCAGGGAAGATCATCGTCGGTGTCGAGGACGGCTTCGGCCGTCCCGTCCCCGGCGTCCTGGTCACGTTCGGCCTGACCGGCGGCGGGAGCCTCGTCCGGGACGGCGAAACCATCCCGAACGACAACAACGAGCACCTGACCGACGGCGACGGGCGGATCTCCCTGACCTGGACGCTCGGCGCCGACGCCGGCACACAGACCGTCGAGGCGTACCTGCCCGCCACGGCGAGCACCGCCGCGCCGCCCACCGCGCGGCTGCCGGTCCGCTTCCGCGCGCTGGCCGTCCGCAACTTCCTGCGGCTGCGGGCCTCCGGTGGCGACGGCCAGACCGGCCGGCGCAACGGTGAACTGAGCTGTCGCCTCACGGTCGCGGTCGAGGACGCGGACGGCCAGCCGGTGAAAACGCGGATCAGGTTCACCGCGGACATCAGCGGTGACAGGGTGCGCGAATATGACGGCGACCCGGGACCGAACGCGAACACCAATCCGCTCGCGAGCTCCGTGGTGGTCACGAGCGGTCATACCGGCGCGGCCGGCCTGGCGGAGGCCGAGTGGGTGTTCGGTGACAGCAACGCCGCCTGCCACCAGGTGACCGCGACCCTTGAGGACTCCAGGTTCCCCGCGGCGCTGCCCGTCCACTTCCGGGCGTCCCTCGCCGCGGACGGCCCGGTCCCGCCGGCCGGCCCGAAAATCCGGGACAAGAACTGGGCCGTCGGCGAGAAGAGGCCCCTCGACCTGTTCTTCGGGAAAGAACCGCTGCGTGTCACCTTCACGGAACCGATGGACGAAAGCACCCTCAACCCGGGATCGTTCGTCTTCACGATCGAGCATCCCTTCCAGGCCGTCGAGTTCGGCACCTCTTATCAGGGCCTGCGAAGCACCATCCTCGTCGGGGACCTGGAGGCCGCCGGCGACGACACCTGGACGTTCAGCCCACGTCTCGTCCCGGACGGCCTCGGTGCCGACGCCGTCCAGCGGCTGATCCAGGGCTGGACCGAGCTACAGGGCCGGCTCGGCGCAAGCCGCGAGGGAGTCCGGTGCCGGGTGACGCTGAAGGGGAACCTGATACGCGGCGCGGGGGGAGCGGTGCTGACAGGTGACGACCTGGACACCTGGTTCTGGGTCGTTCCGTAGGCCACGATCCCCGACCCGCCGGTCATCATCGCCGGTCCGCCGGTCAGGATCCCCGGCGTGACCGACGTCATCCTCCCACCGGGAGCATCACGCCGGAGGGGCCGCGGGGCTGAGCGCGGGCGGCGCGCACCGGTCAGCCGCCCGGCCGGGAGCTCACCGGGCGGGGAGGATCTCGCGGGGACCGAGGACGCGGCAGATGCCGTCGCGCCGGTCGATCCCGAGCTTGGCGAGAATGTTGTGGACGTGGTTCTTCACGGTCGCGACGGAGATACGCAGGCGGGTGGCGATCTGCTTGTTCGCGTAGCCCTGGCAGACGAGGACGGCGACCTCGATCTCCCGCCGGGTGAGCCGCCCGGGCGCCGATGCCGTCTTCCACGCGGGCTCGGCCGCCCGCACGGATCCCGCTTCCGCCGCATCCGGAGCCGCCGGCCCCGGGGACGTGCCTCCCGTCGTCGCCGCGTCCCCGGCCGGCGAGCGCTCCTCCGGCTGGCAGCCCTCGGGAGGGCAGGGCAACGCCAGGGCCGGTCCCGAGGCGGGGGCTTCCGGTGGAACGGCCGTCGCCGGAGCGGCCGTCGGGGCAAGACCGGCCTGTGGACGTTGCGCGTGGACAAGGGGATCCGTCCTCGCGAGCGTGGCCAGCCGCCGGGCGAGGCCGGCCGCGACGGCCGGCGAGCACGGCATCTCGCCGTCGGCGACACTCAGCACCGTGTAGACGAGATCGTCGAGATCGGCATCGAGCGGCAGGTAGCCGACCGCGCCGGCCTCCGCCCAGCGGACGACGTCGCCGGTCCGCGTCTCCGGCAGCCCGAGCACTATGACCCGCGCCCTGGGTGCGGCGATCAGTAAGGCTCTGACCAGTGGCGCCGGCGTGCCGGCGGGCGGGTCGAGCAGGATCACGTCCGGGCGGAGCAGGCCGGCGGTCCTGGCGGCCAGGGCGACGTCGGGCGCCGCGCCGACCACCGTGATCGGGTCGGCGTCGAGCCACCGGCACAACCAGTCGCGATAGAGCCGCACCGCGGCGACGACGAGAACGCGGACCGCCCGACGCATGTCCGCGTCCGACAGCCCGGTCCGCGATCCCCTTGCTGTGGCGGCGGGAGCGTCGCCCGAGTGTGGCGCCGTCGTGAAGTCGTCAAGGAGCATGGATATGGCCCCGTCCCCCGTCACCAATGGCTTTCAACGCGGGACCGATCGGCGATCGTGATCCGCATCTGTACATTCTTGCCCAGATCGACCCACCGTATCGGCGCATCTCTCAAGGCCGCGTCCCCGGCCGGGCGGTCACGCGTGGGTGCCGGAAACCGGAAACGATCAACAGCCGGGCTGCCTGTCGGGGAGCCTCCCTCGAACGGTGTTTCCGGTCCGACACGCCGGGCCCGGTCCGGGCGGCCGAGGATCGAGCGTTCGCCGCCGGGACTGCGCGGGTCCAGCACGGCGTGCCTGTCGAACGTGAGTGTCTCGATCCCGACCAGCCGGTACACCCAGTTGGCGTCGGTGGTGGGCACCTGCTGCCGGCCCGGCGGTATGTAGGGTCTTCGCGGCTGGCCAGAACCTGTAGCCGGACGACTACAGGGCCGGCGTCCGCAGGGTGACGGTCCGCGACTCGGCCGCGCCGTCGCGGGCGCGGTCGGCGTGGCACTCGTCGCCGAAGTGCCAGATCAGTGCCAGATCAGTGCCAGGACGGGACTCTGCTGGTACCCAAGCCGCAAGGCTGCCAGACGGTTCACGGCTGCGTCGGGTCATCATCGACTGGCGGATCTCCGCGGATGTGGAGGGCCGGCCGGGTGGCCGGTACGGCCGGGTCCTGTGTCGGCGGACGAGCTGGCGGCACACGCGACAGCCATGCGGCGCATCCAGCTGCCGTCGTGGCCGTCGACACGCCCGCGTCCACTCCCGTTCCGCCGGGACCCAGCCCGACCGGACGCAACAGAGCCCCGCCGTCTCTGTCACGCGTCATCTCGCGGTATCCCGTATCCGGGGGTGAGGATCGCGGCCGGGTCGAACCGTGCCCGCAGGGCTTGGCGGCCAGGCCACTGCTGGCCGAAGTGGGCCCGCCAGTAGTCCGGTTGCGTCGGCACCGCGTTGATCGGGTAGACGGTGCCGCCGAGGGCGACGGCCGCGTCGCGCGTCGCCCGGTTCGCCTCGACGAGCGCCGCCGCGCCGGCGGGGTCGTCGGCACGGCCGCCGCGCAGAACCGACAGGACCCACACGGGGCCCGGTCCGGCCGGCATCGGGATCGGCGTGGGCGACCCGTCGGCGTTGCCGGGGCGGATGGGAAACAGCAGGCCGACCAGCCGGGGTTCAGCCGGTCCGGTGAGCCCCCGGGGAGCGGGGCCGCCGAATACCGATGCGGCCAGCGTGGACACGGTCGCGTCGGGCATGAGCACGGTGAGCCAGGCGTGCGGTTGGAACCACTCCCCGCTTGCCCGCGCTGCCGCCTCCGCCGGGGCCATCCGATGGACGAAGTCCCGGTAGGAGCGGGCCTCGGCCTGCCGGCCGGTCCCGGTCCCGGTCCCGGCAGCGGAGCCGGTCGCCGTGCCGGGGGCATGATCGTGGTCGGAGCGGGGGCCGTACTCGTACACGGCGGTTTCGACGGCGTACTGCCACCTGTCCGATGCGGCCAGCAGCACATGTCCCTGCAGAAAGTCGGGTCCGTCGTCGGCCGCGAGCCGTCGCAGTACGGCGAGGCAGCGATCGAGGCTGTGGTGCGCTCGCAGCCCGTAGCGCACCCGACGCGGCGCCGGCACCGTGCGAAGCGTGGCAGCGACGATCAGGCTGCACTGGCCGAGCCCACCGAGCACCCCGTGGAACAGGCTCCGGTCACGGGTGGGCGAGCAGGTCAGGAGCTGCCCGGTTCCGGTGACGACGGACAGTTCCGCGACGTTGTCGATCTGCAGGCCGTGGCGGTGGCTGGCGCCGCCGATCCCGCCGACGCTCAGGGTGCCGCCGACCGAGGTGTCCACCACGTCGGTGAGCACCGGTACGGCCCGGCTGCGCCCGAGCGCCGCGTCGACGACGTCCGCCCAGCGCGCGCCGGCCTGTGCGCGGATCGTGCTCGCGGTCACGCCATCAACCCGGTTCAGTCCGGACATGTCGACGACGAGGCCGTCCGCCGCCTGCGCCTGCCCGTACACCGAGTGTCCGCGGCCGCGAGCGGTGAGGGTGCACCCCATGTCGAGCGCCAGCCGGACGGCCCGCACGACATCGCTCACGCTCGCGGCCCGGAGCACGGCCCGGGGACGATGGTGGACGAGATGGCCGAAGTCGTCGGCCGCCCAGCGAAGGCTCGCATCGTCGCGGGTGAGGACCCCATCGAACGATGGCGCGGCGGCTGGCGGAGCTGGGGGACGGAGGGCGGCGTAGGCGCGCAGCCGGGGCTGGTCCGGCCGGCCCGGCTGACCGGGCCTGCCGGACCAGCCGGAGTCGTCGGAGTCGTCGGACCCGCCGGGCTGGTCGAGGTCGATGCGCAGGGCAAGAATCGACCGGTCCGTCGCCGCGATGTGAGGCACCGGCCGTAGCGTCAATCGGTCGCCGGGGCCGATGCGGCCGCCCAGGACCGCGTCCGCCAGCAGATGGTGCAGGTGCACCAGCGCGCGGGACGCGGGGACACGTGCGGTCGCGATCTCCACGAGCAGTTCCCGGCATGGCCGGGGCGCGGCGTCGGGCCCTTGTGGGAGGTCGATACGCCGCACTGCCTGGTCGGTGGCCAGCGGGCGTGACGCTTCGAAGGTGCGCAGCAGCCGGCACAGGCCGGTGTGTGCCGCTGCGGGGGCCGGCCCCCGCCAGGCGTAGGGCCCGGCGACATGGTCGAACGTGAACCGTTCGCGCAGGTTCGCGGGGCTGCCCGCCAGGAAGATCGTCATCGTGAGGGACCGTTGCCAGGCCGCTGCCTGGTCTGACGGTAGGGCGAGCAGGAACTCGCAGGCCGCGCGTGTCCAGGCGGCGAGGTCGAGGCGGCCGAGGACGGCGACGGCCCGCACCGGTGGGTCGTCCGGCGCTGTGCGCACCGCCTCTCGCGCGGCGAGCAGGCCGGTGATGCTGTCCAGGTCGAAGCGGGGTGCCAGGTCCGGGCGGGCCGCGCGGAAGCGGGCGGCGGCTCTCGCGCGCAGCAGTGCCTGTACGTCGCCGGCCGGCGGCGCGTCGCCGGTCACAGGTACGCCTCGGACAGCAGTTGCCTGGTCGGCGCGGGCCGTCGCCGGCCGAAGGCGTGGGAGGTCAGGCGGTAGGGATCGATGTACAGGTGACGGCCGCGGTGTCGTTCGAGCAGTTCGAGCAGCTCGGACCGGCCCGGCGGGTCGGCTGGTTCGCCACCGTGCCCCGGGGCCGGGCCGCCGCTGTTCTCGCACAGCCGTTCGGCGCGTGCGACGCAGTGGCGCAGCAGGTCCTCGCGCAGCGACTGCTCCGGCCCGGGGCCGAGGATGGCGATGAAGTACAGCCTGTAGCGGCGCACGGTGGCCCCGGCCATCTCGAGCACGTGGGACAGCAGGCGGTAGTCGGCGTCGAGTTCGGGATCGTGGGCCAGCACGATCTCGTCGTGATCGCCGGCCAGCGGCAGTAGCTCACGCAGGGCGCAGGCCAGGTAGTTGGGTCGGCCGTCGGCGGCGACGATCTGGCGCAGCGGCTGGCCGGACCGGGTCAGGTCCAGGTGCACGGGGCCGCCGTGGGCGCGCAGGTCGACCAGAACGCCCAGCTCGGCGAGCCGGTCGAGCACCGCGGCCAGATCCGCCCCGGGAGGCACATGGGCCAGCAGGCCCGGATCGTGCATTCCCAGTATCCGGTACTGGGTCTGCCAGGCCCGCAGCACGCGGACACTGGCCGGGTGGACCCAGCCGTGCTCCGCAATTCTCCGGTTCGCGCGACATCGGTTACCTGCGTTCCGCGGCGATGGCGAGATAGTCGATGCTGCGCTCGCGGTAACCCTCGAGGAACGGTGCCTCCACGCCGGTGCGCAGCGACGACCGTTCCCGCAGCTCCCAGTAAGGAATCGCCGCCTCGGTGTGCCGCGCGACGTGGAAGGGGACCAGTCCGTGGGCGGCGAGCGCGGTGAAGTAGGCGCTGCGCGGGTGCATGGCGCAGCGGTAGTGTTCGTCGATCTTCCGGGAGGCCGGCGACCGGGGGTCGACGGCGTCGTTGCGGCACCAGGTGACCGCCACGTAGCGTCCGCCGGGGCGCAGCAGCCGGGCGAACTCGCCGAACACCTCGCCGATGTCCACACACATTGTGGTCTCGTTGGAGACGATCGCGTCGAACGACTGGTCGGGGAACGGCGTATGGGCCATGTTCGCGAAGTGGAAGCGGACCCGGTCCGCCCATCCGCGGCGGCGCGCGATCCGCTCGGCGAAATCGATGTGGTGGCCGCAGTAGTTCACTCCGTCCACGCGGCAGCCGAAGCGTTCGGCAATCATGAAGGACGCGGAACTTGTCAAGATTTTTTAGGCAAGATTCTTTGTGAACTAGCCTACTTCTGATCTTTGTGTGGGGACGGCCTCCGATCTTTCGGGCGCGCCCTCGTCGGCCGGTTCGCTGTCCTCGCCGGGCCTCGTGTTGATCCCGGCCGGTTTCGGCAGCGGCAGTCGAAGTCGACCACGGTCCGGTAGCCGGCCGCTCCCGCCGCCGTCAGGATCAACGGTGTCGCCTGGCTGGTGCCCGAGGGGCGGAAGTAACGGCCCTCCCCGGGCGCCAGCCGGGCCAGCACGTCACGGCATGCCGTGATCTCCTCGCTCACCTGGGACGCGGGCAGCTCCGTCAGCGCGGGATGGGTGCAGGTATGGTTGTCCAGCTCGTGACCTGCCTGCAGGATCAGCCCGGCAAGATCCGGATAGCGAGCGGGCCATTGCCCGGCAGCAAACACGGTGATCGGCACGTTCGGCTGAAGCTTCGGCATCCTGGAGTCATCGGGTTGTGTCAGCGCAGGATGCCGGTGTGGCCGAGGGAGTAGCGGCCGGGTTGCGGCCAGACGGCCAGCCCATGCGGCTCTCGCCCGACGGGAATCCTGCTCAGCATTCTTCCCCGCGCGGGATCGTCGCCGTCGGTACCGCCGGTGTCGAAGACATAGACGACGTTGCTGCGCCGACCGGACAGCCAGAGCCGGGAGCCGTCAGCGTTGATGTTGCCCATGTCCGGGGTGCCTCCGCCGGGAATCGGCCAGGTGACCACGACCTTGCGGGTGGCGAAGTCGATGACCGACACGGAGCCCGCGGATCCGTCGTGCGGGAATGGGGGCATGTCGGACATGAGGTGACCGCCGCGGTTGGTGACGTAAAGATAGCGGTCGTTGCGGCTGGGGTAGAGCCCGTGGGTTTCCGGCCCGGTCTCGACGAACCCGATTGTCGTGAAGCTGTCACCGTCGATGAGGTGGACGCCGTCCGCGTTCATGTCGGCGACGTACCAGATCTTTCCCGCGGGTTCGATCCTGATGTCCTGGGGGGCGGCATGCGGTCCGAGGTCGAGATAGCCGACCACCCGCTGAGCAGCAATATCGATCTTGACGAGGCGACCGGCGAACTCGCAGGTGGCGATCGCGTAGGAGCCGTCCGGGGAGAAGTCTGCGTGATTGACCCCGGCGCACCGGGTGCCGACGTCGAGGCTGTGGCGCAGCGCGAAACTGTGCGGGTCACGGAAGTCGACGTGGTGGATTGCCTCGGCCATCACCATCGCGTACCTACCATCCGGTGTGAAATACAGATTGTAGGGGTCGCTGACCGGAATCGCCGGACCAGCGGGCTGGCCGGTGCGAGGGTCGATCGGGGTCAGACTGTTGCCGAGGTTGTTGTTCACCCACAGGGTGCGCAGGTCCCATGAGGGGACCACGTGCTGTGGTTCCGCCCCGGTCCGGTAGGTCGCGATCACCCGCATGGTGTTCTGGTCGATCACGGTGAGCGTCCCGTCCCGCAGGTTCGGCACGTAGACGAGCGCCGGATCGCCGCTCACCGCCGGGCTGAACATCCCGGCCCCGGCGTGGGCGTAGATGCCCGCTGTTGGCGGCACCGCCGCTGACCGCGAGGCTTCGGCCGATGTGCCGGTGTGTGGACGGGGTCCACTCGACGGATGGTGGTAGACGGCGAGCCCGGTTGCTGTAATGAGCACAATTACTAGCCCGACCAGGGCTGGGAGCAGCCGCCCGTGGCTCCTGCGGTGCCTGCGGCGTGGGGTGATGCTCATCAGTTTATATGAACTCGCGGCGTCCAGCCACGCCCACGGACGTGATGTACGGGAGTAATTTCGCTCGATCATTAGTGGGATGACCTCGGCTGTAGCAAGGATTTCGAATATATCGCGGTTCCTGTAGATGGTTAGTTACGGTGGCTGCAGACGGCTGTTCGGAGTGTTTTAGAGGAAGGGCCGGAGAATATCTGGAGCTGTCCTGGTTTCGTTCACAACCAGGGCTTTGAACGACTGTGGGAGCTCATGCTACTCGTAGCAGCGGGTTTCGTGTTCGCGGGGGCTGTGGCGTATCCGTTTGGTGGAGTGCCGGCGACCCTGCCCGCGGCCGACGACGCCGCCGGCGGGACCGGCGAACCCGACCTGTCGCCGCACCGGCACGCCGTCGGCAGCCGACGAGCCGGCGGGCCGAGGCGCGCCACCGCGCGGACGGGAGTGCTGTCGGCCCCCGCGATCGACAGGGAACAGCCACACCTCCGCCGATCGCCCGGCCTGCTGGGCGACGAGCAGCTGCTCGAGGCCGGTGAGGTTCTCGGCGACGACGGCCCCCGCGCCGATCCGGTGGGGGCCGTTGCCTGGTCCGTGCGGTGATCTGAGTGACGTGCCGCGCCCCGCTGGCCGTGGTCCGGCTATGGTCGGTATCCGGTTTGTGGCTCTTCCCGCCGAAAGGCCCGTCGGAAGGCGTAATGCGCATGGTCCGATGTGATCACTTTTGGGAGGTGGCCGGCCGCTGCCGGTCGGGGAGGTTCCGGCCCCGCTGTGGGATCCGCGGTGGGGCCAGAGGGCGGGGCGTGTGACCAGCGGTACAGGGCACGGGAAACGAGGGCTGTTCGGTCGTCGGCGACCGACCGCGTCCACGCGAAACGAAACCGTGCCATTACCAGGAGCTTCGCGTGGCCGGGTGGTGGTCATCACGGCCAGCGTCGGCGCGGGCCATGACGGGGCGGCCGTGGAGTGGGCGCGGCGCCTGCGTGATCACGGCTTCGAGGTCGACATCCACGATTTTCTGACTGTGCTGGGTCGGATACTGGGTGAAAGCATGCGCGACGCCTACGAGACGGTCCTGCACCGCGTGCCGTGGGTCTACGCGCTGCTCTTCCGGCTGACCGCGTTACCGCACGGGGCTGCGATGCTGGCCCGTAACCTCATGACGCCGTTCCTGTCGAAGCTGGGCGCTCTGTTTCCGCCCGACACCGTCGCGGTCGTGACGACCTACCCGATGGCCGGTCAGCTGCTCGGCAAACTGCGTCGGCGGGGCGCACTGGCGGTACCGGCGTTCACCTTCCTCACCGACTTCTCGGTCCACCGGCTGTGCGTGGCGCCGGGCATCGACGCCTACTACGTGTTGCACGCGGTCAGTGCCGCCCAGGCGCGAGCGCTCGGGGCCACGGAGGTCGTCATCACCGGCCCGCTGGTGTCCGGCCGTTTCCGCCCGGCCTCGGCCGCGGACCGTCGGCTGGCCCGGGAGCGGTTCGGGCTCCCGGCCGGCGAGCGGCTGGCGTTGCTGGTGGCCGGATCCTGGGGTGTCGGCGATGTCGAGCACGCCGCCACGGAGATCGCCGCTACCGGCGTGGCGATGCCGGTGGTCGTCTGCGGCCGCAACACCGCGTTACGGGAACGGCTGGACGAAGCGGGGCTGGGCTGCCCGTTGGGCTGGGTCGAGGACATGCCCGCCCTGATGCAGGCGGTCGACGTGCTTGTCGAGAACGCCGGCGGCCTGACATCCCTGGAGGCGATGGCCTGCGGGCTGCCCGTGGCCAGTTACCGGCCGATTCCCGGTCACGGTCGGACCAACGCGGCCGCCCTGGACGAGGCCGGCGTCTCGACGTGGATCCGCACCCCCTCCGAGCTGCGGGCCACCCTGGCCGAGCTGGTGGAAGGTCCCCGCGGCCGGCGGCAACGAGCCGCCGGGCTGGCGTTGTTCGCCGCCGACCCCACGGCCGTCGCCGTCCAGGCCATCGAGGGCGCGGGACGGCGGGACGGTCACCCCGGCACCGTCGGTGGGCGCACGGCCGCCGTCATCGGGCGGAAGGGACCCCTGGCAGCTGGCAACCGCTGGGCGCGGCGCGTGGTCGTGGCCGTGGCCACGGCTGTCGTCGTCGGCTGGAACATGACGGTCGGTACCCAGCTCGCGGTCGCGCACGGGTTCGACGCCGCCCGGCCGGGCGGGCGTGGCGAGGTCTTCGTCATCGTCCACCCGGGCCCGGAGACCAGTCTCGACCCGGCCGCGGTCCGTCTGTTGCAGGCCAGGCAGGTCGCGGTCGCGGTGGACGCCCCGTTGCTCCACCACCGGCCCGACCTCGCCCGGACCCTGGCGGCGTCGGGACTGACGCTGGTCAACGCCGGCGGTGGCCCGCCCTACCGGACCGGGATCGTCGGTGGCCGCTCCGCGATCAGGCACACCGCCGCCGCCGTGCAACGGGTCGGTGGCCGCCCGCTGGAGTTCTACCTCAGCAACGGCGACCTGGACGCGGTGGACCTGGGAACAGCGGCGTATCTGCACGAAACTATCGTGCTTCCGAACCAGCACGTCAGCGGCGGTTCGCTGATCCCGTCGCTACGACAAGGGGAGATCGTGCTCGTGGAGTGTGCGCAGCGGCCCGACTGCGGGCTCGCCACCACCCTCGCCGGGTTGGACCGGCAGACGGCCGGCCAGCCGATGCGGGTCGGATCGCTGGCGGAGCTCCGAGGGTGAGCGGCCTGCCCCGGCACCTGCTACGGCGTACCGCCGCGGCCGGTGCCGCCGCGACCGGGACCGTCGCGGCCGTCCACGCCCTGCCCGCGCTCACGTCGGTGCCGGGGCTGCGGCGCCGGCTCGTGCCCGGCCTGGCCGGCGTGGGAGATCCCGGCCACGTCGCGTTGACCTTCGACGACGGCCCCGACCCCACCTCCACCCCCCGGTTTCTCGAGGCCCTGGCGGCCCACGAGGTCCGGGCCACCTTCTTCCTGCTCGGCTCGATGCTCGTCCGGGCGCCGGAGCTGGGCCGGGACCTCGTGCAGGCCGGCCACGAGGTGGCGGTTCACGGGTGGGAACACCGCTACTTCGTGCTACGCGGCCCGACCGCCACGTATGACGACCTCGCCCGGGCGCGTGATCTCGTCGGTGACGTGACCGGGCAGACGCCCGCGTTCTTCCGCCCGCCGTATGGCGTGCTCAGCACCGCGGTGCTGCGGGCCGCCCGGCGCCTTCGGCTCCGGCCGGTGCTCTGGACAGCCTGGGGGAAGGACTGGAGCTCCCGCGCCACGCCGCGCTCCGTTCTCGACACCGTCCGCCGCGACCTCGTCGGCGGCGGGACCGTGCTGCTACACGACTCCGACTGCACGTCGGCCCCGGGAGCCTGGCGTTCGGCCCTGGGCGCGCTCCCCGCGCTGCTCGACGAATGCGCCGGTCGCGGCCTTCGCGTCGGGCCGTTACGCGAGCACCTCGCCCCGCGAGCAGGCGGGGAGGTCCGCCCCACCGGCCGCCTGGACGGTTCCGCAGGCCGTGCCGCCCCGGGCGCCGCGGAAGGTGCCCCGCGCACGGCAACAGCGCCGTGAGCGTGCTCGCGGTCCCGGTGGCACTCGCGTCCGCGACCTGTTTCGCATGCGCCTCCGCGCTGCAACACCGCGCCGCCAGCCAGGAACCACTCCACCAGGTCCTGGATCCGCGTCTGCTGTTCCGGCTGACGCGTCGGCCCCTCTGGCTGGCCGGCGGGATCGCCGATGTCGCCGGCCTCGGGCTGCAGACGCTGGCACTCGGCCTCGGCGCGCTCACCGTCGTTCAGGTGCTGCTTGTCAGCGGGCTGTTCCTGGCGGTGCCGCTCGAGGCCGCGTTCGAACGGCGCCGGCCCCGCCGCCGCGATCTCGCCGTGGCAGCCCTGGCCGCCACGGGCCTCGCCGTGTTCCTGCTGGCCGCGACGCCCGGCGACGGGGTCTCCGAACCGTCCAGCCTGGCCTGGTTACTGACCGTGGCCGTGGTCGGCCCGGTGGTCGCGGCGACTGTCGGCTTCGCCCGACGCGCCCGCGCGCTGCGCCGCGCCACCTACCTCGGGCTGGCGACCGGCATCACCTACGGGATGACCGCCGGGCTGTTGAAAGCCTGCGCCGAAAGGCTGAGCGCCGATCCGTCCAGCCTGTTGACCGGCTGGCAGCTGTATGCCCTCGTCGGCATCGGTGCGGCCGGGTTCATCCTCAACCAGAACGCCTTCCAGGATCGTCTCGCGGCGCCCCTGGTCGCGATCACTCTCGCCGATCCGGCGCTCAGTATGATCATCGGAGTCGCGGTGTTCCACGAACGGGTGACCGTGGACACCCCACGGGTGGCTGTGCTGCTCCTCGCGGCAGCCGCGGTAACCGCCGGGACCGGGCTGGTCACCGCCGGGCCGCCGATCGGGGAGCGCAGCGGCGACGGCAGTGACGCCGGGTCCGCGGACGCCGGATCCACCCCTGATCCACACGGTCGGGCAGGTTCCATGCAAGGGGAACGGGAAGAACCGGCTCAACCCGGTGGGGGAGTGGGTGTGGTCACCGGTGCCGGTGCATGAGGCGCTGGTCGATCTGGAGTCGTTCGTGCTGGCCCAGCAGGCCCGCCAGCTCGTCGTCGAGCAATGTGGCGACGTCGTCGGCGATCGGTGAGTCGTGTGCGGTCAGCCGGCCATGTCGACGAACCGGTTGTAGCGCCCTGGAACGCGACGGTCACCGTGCTGGTCGGGCCGTTGCGGTGCTTGGCGAGGATGAGGTCGGCCTCGCCGGCGCGCGCTGACTCCTTCTCGACCGCGTCCTCGCGGTACAACAGGATCACGAGGTCCCCGTCCTGCTCGATCTGGCCGGAGTCGCGCAGGTCGGCCAGTGCCGGCCGCTTGTCTGCGCGCAGGTCAGAGGCGCGGTTGAGCTGGCTCACGACGACGATCGGGATCTCAAGCTCCATCGCGAGCGTCTTGAGGCCGCGGCTGATCTCGCTCATCTCCTGGACGCGGTTCTCCCGCCGGCTCGTCGAGGTCATCAGCTGCAGGTAGTCGACGACAAGCAGACGCAGGTCGTTCCGGGTGACGCACTCGCTGTTTCTCAAGGAGCTGTACGTCTCCGCTGCCGCCCGGCGGCGCGGGGTCGGGCGGATGCTCATGGAGCACCTGCGGACCATCGCCGAAGAGCAAGGTCGTAGCCGCTTGGAGTGGACCACGGATCAGGAGAACACCCAGGCTCAGACCTTTTACGACGCCTTGGGTGCGCACGTGCATGACGGCAAGGTGTTTTACCGGACAGCGATTCCATCGCCGTAGTTGGCCTTGGCGCACCGCCACGTCGCCGAGACCGGGTGCGTGTGCGCGAGGCGACCGGGGAACGGTCGGCGACGGGCGAACTACACTGGCGCCGTGAGTCTGGAGGCGGGGACCGCGGCAGCGGACAAGCTGAGGAACGCGATGGTGGACGGCCTGCGGCCGTCGGGCGCGGCGCTGAGTGGCCAGGTGGACGCGGCGATGCGGGCGGTGCCGAGGCACGTGTTCGTGCCCGACGTGTCGCTGGAACGCGCTTATGGGCCCGACCCGGTGGTGACCCACCGCGACGGCGACGGGGTTCCGGTCAGCTCGGCCTCCGCGCCGGCCACGGTCGCGGGGATGCTGGAGGATCTCGACGTCCGTCCGGGGCATCGGGTTCTTGAGATCGGTGCTGGGACCGGGTACAACGCGGCGTTGCTCGCCCGTCTGGTCGGCCCGACGGGTTCCGTGACGACGATCGAGTACGACGAGGCCGTGGCGTCCGCGGCGCGCGCCGCGCTGAGCGGCCTGGGCGCGGCCGTGACCGTGGTCCACGGAGATGGCATGCTCGGTGTGCCCGGACAGGCGACATTTGACCGGATCGTGGTCACGGCGGGTGCCTGGGATGTCCAAGGGCTTGGTGGGAGCAGCTAGCCGAGGACGGACGTCTGGTGGTGCCGTTGCGGATGCTTGGCCTGACCCGAACAATTATCTTCGAGCGCGCCGGAGCGGTTCTGCGTAGCCGGTCGGTCGTGGAGGACGGGTTCATGCCGATGCACGGCGTCGGTGCCGTTCGTGAGCAGAACATCCCGGTCGGCGCCGGCCCGGACCTGACGATTCGGCTCGATGACGATCGCCCGGGGGATGCCTCGGTGCTGCGGGGCGCGTTGGATCATCCTGTGGCGGTGTGCTGGACCGGGGTCGAGGTCCCGTGGGGCTGGACAGAGCATCTCGATTTCTGGCTGGCCACGTTGGAGGGCTTCTGCCGGCTTCTGGTGTCGCGGGCCGCGGTCGATGCCGGCCGGCTGATGGCGCCGAAGGGGCCGTGGGGAAGCATGGGTGTTGTCGAGGGTGGGACGCTGGCGTATCTCACGACGCGGCCGAGCCCTGACGGCGACGCGGAGATGCCCAGCTACGAGATCGGTGCCTGCGGCTACGGCCCGCAGGGCGCCGATCTGGCGGCCCGGCTCGCCGGGCGGGTCCGCGACTGGGACCGTGACGGTGGGCAGGGCGTCCAGTTGTGGATCGAGGCATATCCGGCCGATGCCGTCCGTCCGGAGGCGTCGGGTGTGCTGCTTGCGGTCGACAAGCGCGACAGCCGGGTTCTCGTCCGGGTGGCTGAGCAGGCACCCGCCGCGGTCTGACCGTCTTGGCCGGACGGGGTCAGGACACGGACGGGGTCAGGACAGCAGCAGGGCGTCCCAGGCCGTGCGCAGGCCCTCGGGGACGGGGAACGTGGCGTGCTCGGCGAGAGCGAGCGCCGTTCCGGCGGCGCCGGTGAGGAAGCCGGGCCGGTCGGTGGCCGTGCTCCCGGCGACGTGTGCGAAACCGAAGCGGCGCGTGGGGTCGAACGCGTCGGTGACCGCGGTCGCGGCGTGCTTCGCGACGGCCGTGTTGTGGATGGTGTCGGCGGCGCGGAGGACGCCGGCGTATCCGTGGCAGAGCGTCGGTCCTTCGACGTCCCAGTGGCCCGGCCGTTCCGCGAGGAGGCGCAGCGCGTCCCGGGCGGCCTCCTCTACCGCGGGTTCTCTGGCGGCCTGGCCGGCGGGTGTGAGCGCGCGGCTGATGCCGGGAATGCCGTAGCACCAGGCGTCGGCGCGTCCGGCTGGCGGGGCGGCGTGGCCGGCATCGAGGTCGTCGCCGGTGATGTGCGGGGCCCATGTCCTGGTGCGTTCGTCGCGCCAGCGCAGCAGCCAGGCAGCGGCGTGGGTGATGGCGTCGCGTTGGCCGGGGACGGTGAATCCGGCCAGGTGGGGCGGTGGCGAGTAGCGCGAGCGGTCCGGCGATCCCGTGGGCCATGCCGGTGGTCGCCGCGCCGGAGGGGTGCGCGGTGACAGCGGCCGGGTAGCGGTCTGCGGGCAGCCACCAGCCGGGGCGGCGGCTTCCCGCTCTGTGGTTGGTCAGCGTGGTCAGCGTGGTGAGCGCGGCGAGGAGCCCGGGCTCGGCGGCTGCGTGCCCTGACTGGTGGGCGGCGAGCAGGACCCTGCCGGTCCCGGCGAGGCCGGTGATGACGTCGTAGACGTGCCAGGGCGTGCTCATCGCCCGGTGGGTGAGGGCTGCGTGGTGGTGCTCGGCGAGGGTGACGGCCTGCGTGGACAGCCAGCGGGCGGCCCTGGCCGTGCTCGTGGCGTGGCGGGCTGGGTCTGGGAGGCAGGGCACGCCGATGATCAGCGACGCGGCCAGGCCCGCACCAGCGTGAAACACACGAGGTGGTCGACGCCCCGCAGGGTCTGGCGGGCCGCGTGGGTCCAGTGGTTCGCCGCGGCCGTCGCGAAATCAGCATGGACGACCGCCAGCCGGGCGTGTAACAGCGCCGTTCCGGGCAGGCCGTCGGCGAGACCGCCCGCGGCCCCGGCTGGGAGCGCGGCTGTGCCGCCGCGGGCCGCGTCGTTCACGAGGCGGCGCAGCTCGGCGAGGCGGCGGTGGGCGGCCCGGTCGAGGCGGGGGCGGCCGAGCGCGGCATGATCACAGTCGGCGAGAGTGCGTGCCACCGTCGCCGCGGTCAGCGCGGCCACGACGAGCCGCTGCTCAGGCTCATGGGTCGCGGTCAGCGTGGCGAGTACCAGGTCGCTGTCGGCCGCGAAGACCTCCTCGGCTGCCTCGATCGCCAGCGGCCCGCCGTAGCGCTCGATCTCCTGGTCGTAGGGCTCAACGCTGAATCCGGAGGCCAGAGCGTCCGCCACCAGGCGCGCGCCCCATTGGGAGACGGCGGGCAGGAGTTCGCCGCCGAGTACGGCCGGGGCCCCGTGGAAACGGACCCGCAGGTGTGGGCCGGTGGCCTGGGTGCGGTAGCACAGCCAGAACCAGCGGTCGAACATTCCGCGCAGGTCCGGGAGGATCCCGGCGAGGTCGGCGAGGATCTCGTCGTGCTGGGCCGCCGGTGCGCCGATCGCGAGCGACAGCCACGGGCCGCCTGGCAGGTAGTGCCCGGCCCCAGCTGGCCGGGGCAGCGCGGTGATAGGACGAGCCGGGGCCGGCGGGGGCGCCGTGGCGGCGAGCGGGATGACGAGTTCGAGCAGATGGCGGCCGGACGCCCGGTGACGACTTCCTGGATCGTGCCGTCGCCGCCGGGCTGCTCGGTGACGGCCCGCAGCCCGCGCCGCACATAGCGGCGCAGCAGCTCCGCGTCCCGCGGATCGTCGAGGTCGAGCGGGAGCTGTCGTTCGTCATCGTCGGTGACGACCACGGTCGGAGGTGGCGGGACGGTGGACGTCCGCCAGGAGCGCAGCTGGGCCGGCCAGGCCGCGGTGTCGCGCGCGGCGTCCGTCAGCAGCCTCGGCAGGCGCCACCGGGCGGGCGCGAGAATCGTCAACCTATACCGCACCCGTGGCTGGAAAGCGGTGTCACGCAGCGGCCCCCAGGAGAACAGCCGCCACGGGCGGCACCCGGACCGGCCCAGCAGCGCCAGCAGCCGGGCCTCCGCCGGCAGGTAACGCGGCCCGATCCGAGAGTTCAGGACCGGCACGACCTGACACCGGCGATCCCGAGACCACAGCGTGAGGCGCGCGGCGTCGGCCACGAGCAGCAAGTCGTCGAGTCGTAGATCACCCGGCCGGGCGGGGATCCCGACGGGGATACGAATCGAGGCGACACCGGTCGGCGGGGCGATCGTCGCCAGCACCGGAATGCGGGGCCGGGCCACCACCTCCGCGACGAGCGCGTCTGCGGGCGGGTCGGCCACGCGCGGCGTGCTACCCGGAAGCAGTGAGGTGAACCGGCCGGCGCTCGACCCGGCGTCCTGGGTGCCACCGACGTAGAGCGCCAGGTGCAGCCGGCCGGCGGCCAGGTCCTCCTCGGAGGCGGCGAGCACGCGGGCGCCAAGCGACACCAGCCGGCCGTACCCGCCTGCGCGAACGCACCGCGGTCGAGCACACCCTCGCCCACGTCGGCCACTGGCAGGGCCGCCGCGCCCGCTACCGCGGGCAGCGCAAGAACCTGTTCGACCTACGCCGCACCGCCGTCGTCCACCACCTCCACGTCATCGCCCGCCACAGAAACGATCAGCAAGCAGCCTGACTACCTGACCGGCGCTCTAGTCTGCGCCGATAGCGGTGCGCTGCGGACCAAGGACTGAGTGGGTGGAGATGGCGACGGCACGGATGAGCCTGCGGGAGAAACAGGACGATCTTCGTTCCCGCATGCGGGCTCTGGGGATGGGGCGCGGTGAGATCGCCGCTGAGTTCGCGAGGCGTTATCAGTTTCGGCCTCGTACGGCGTGGCGGCACGCCCACGGCTGGACGCTGAATCAAGCCGCGCGCCAGGTCAACGATGTCGCCGCGCGAACTGGATACGACGAGCTACGTATTCTGGTCGGGGATGTGGGTAGGAGCACCGAACAGCCAGGCCAGGATGACGGCCGCCAGCGTCTCCGCGGTGAGCAGGGCGACGAGGACGACCAGCTGGAAGCGTGCCGCGTCCGTGGGGCTTGCCCCGCCGAGCAGGGCGCCGACGAACGCGCCGGGCAAGGTGACCAGCCCGACCGTGCGGGTCTGGTCGACGGCGGGCAGCAGGGCCTCCCGGACGGCGGTACGGGTGAGGTCCGCGACCGCCTGGCGCGGTGTGGCGCCGAGGGCGAGCCAGGCCTCGACCTCGGCGCGGCGGCGCACCATCGCGTCGAACAGCCGCCGGCCGGTGAGGGTGCAGGCCGTCATGGCCCCGCCGATCACGATCCCGCCGGCTGCGACCAGATAGCGTGCGGATCGGTCGAGCAGCGGGACGGCGAAGATGATCCCGAGTGTGACCGCCGCGCCGGCCGTGCAGGCGGTGAGGACCACACGCCCGGCGTGGGGGAAGCCGGTGAGGCGGCCTGTCGCGGTCAGAGTCGCGACGGTGAGCATCATGGCGAGGACCGCGATCGTTGTCGCTGGAGCGGCCAGCACCCCGCGCAATGCCAGGCCGACCAGGGCGAGTTGGGCGACCGCACGGGCCGCGGCGGTGACCATCGCCCGGCGAAGCGGCACCCGGGCGACGGTGAGGCAGGTGACCGCAACGGCCAGCAGACCACCCAGGCCCGCGGTCATCCGTACGACATCGCCCACAGGCTTACTGTGCGGCCTCGAGCTCGCCGACGAGTCGACCGACAAGCTCGACCGCTACACCGAGTAGCGCATGCTGGGGCTGCCGCGAGAACGGGCGAACACTGGGCGCGGCGCGCTGATCGTTACATACAGCGTCGAGACCGTCTAAACCACCGGCCCATGCGATTACTATGAGTGACAGAAAGATCGACCTGTGGTGAGCGGGAGTTCCGCACCAGCTGGAGGAACCGGGTATCGGGTCCGACCAAAAATCGTTAGCGGGGCATGGCGCCGTTTCCAGCGTTTCTTGGTCGCTCCACGCGGATAGGGCCGGCTCGGAGGGTCTTCAGTCAGGTACCGGTGTTCGGGCCGAGGCCGGCGAGGAGTTCGGTCAGGGCTGTTCGTTCGTGGTTCATGTCCGGGTTCGTCGAACGAAGTGCGCGTAGCGCCGTGTCGATCTTGTCATCGATTGCGCTCCAGGCGGACTTGTCCTTTGGCTTCAGGCGCGCTTCGGCGTCGTCCCACGCGGTTTCGAGGTCGCTGATACGGGAGGTGGCGGAGGACTGCTGGCCGGCGTTCAGGCGATCCAGCGTGTCCTGTGTGATGGTCCGGAACTTCGAGAGGTCGCCGAGAGGAGAGGTCTGTGTTGTCTGGCCGGCGCTGGAGGCCAGGCCCGGGGTGCCGCTCTCCAGTGCGGACTTGCGCAGGAAGTATCCCGTCCCCGCGGTGACGAGAATGAGGGCCACCACGACGACCGTCTGCGCCAGGCCGCCCTGTCCCGGCGGTCCTGTTGGCCCTGTCGTCGTGCCGGTGTCGTAGGTCGAGGCGGTCGGGATGACGTCCACTTTCGTCGCCGAGAAATAGACGACGATGCCGATGATCCCGGCCGTGAAGATCACGCTTGTCAGTGTGGCGCCCAGGCCCAGCCCGCCCGCGTCCGGTGACTGGGAGAGGTAGTCACCGATCGACGCGCCGAGCGGCCGGGTCAGAATGTAAATGAGCCAGAAGGCGAGAACGGGGTTGAGCCCGAATCGCCACCCGATGGCGAGAGCGGCGATCAACGCCGCCATGATGATGCCTGTCATCAGGTAGCCGATTCCGAGCACCTCGGCCATGAGATCGCCGGTTGCTGTACCGAGGGCGAAGGTGACGAGAATGGTCAGCCAGTAGAATGCCTCGCGCCGCCGGGTGAAGATCGAGTGGATGGAGAGCGTCTTCTCGGTCAGGTACCACGCGAGGAAGGTGAGCGCGAGAAGGACACCGAAGATCAGAGTGCTCGTTTCCAGCGGCACGCCGAGGTTGTCCGTGAGGTTGTCGGTCACCAGTGTTCCGAATACGCTCACGAATGCCACCGTGAGCCAGTACCTGGCCGGTACATAGCGGCTCGCGGTGAACTGAAGGATCAGGGCGCCGACGAGGAGGACACCGGTGACAACGGATGTCCCGGTCAGACCGATGTCCAGGTCGACGTTCAGGAAGTCGGCGGCCGATTCACCGACCGTCGTACAGAGGACCTTGATGATCCAGAAGAATATGGTGACTTCTGGGACCTTGCTGAGGGGCCGACGAACCGGCGCGAGAGTGTCGTCTGCGGTGACGAGGCTGCGTTGTGAGGTCATGGGTCTCTTTCTCGGTTCGTCTGTCGCGGTGGGCGGACCGGCGACGGGGGGAGCCGGGGAGGACGGATCGGCCGTGGGGTGTTGCCTGCCGTCCAACCGCGCGGTGCTTCCTCCCCTGTCGACGGCCCGGTGGCCAAGGCGCTGTGGTGTCGATATCCTGCACGTCGCTTCATGTAAGGAAGATGTGAGGGCGTGCGGGCGTCAACCGCGTTCCCGCCCGCGCCTTCACCGTCTACAACATCGTCGGGGGTCTCGTCTGGGCGCTCGGCGTGACGCTGCCAGGATATTCTCTCGGTCGCTCGATCCCGATCGACCACTACATCATCCCCATCGCCCTGGCTGTTGTCCTGCTGTCCGCGATCCCGGTCTGCATGAGCTCGTCCAGCAGCTAAAGAACCGTGGCGACGGCGTCCCGGCGCGACCGGAAAATCGCCCGTCGCCCGGCTCGATGGGGTGATGAGCGACCTGCCGGCCGTCAGTGTGGAATGCTTTCACCCACTGCCGGCAGAACTCGACAACGTCGCCTTGCGAGTAAGAAGGGCGAGCGAGCGGGTTCTGGTCAGAAACTGTCGTGTGGTGTCATAGCGAGCATCATGATTGTCGAGGACGACAGTGGGACCGGTGAGCGGCTGGCCGCTGTGCTTCGTGCGCTGCGCCATGGCAGCGGGCGGTGCCCCGACGGCGCGGCGGCGTTGGCCCGCGCTGCCCGCGGCCCCGTCGACCTGGTGTTGCTGTGATGCACCCAACTCTTATGATCTTGTTCTGATGATCGGCGGCGGTTTGTGTCAACGAAGTGGCCCAACTTTCCGAGTCCGGGACCCACTTAGTGATCTCCGGAGCTCTTGATCGCGGGCGAGTTCTGGCCCCACCCCGGCCTTCCTCGCCGGCGAGTGTGGTCCTCGCTGTCCTTCGCTGTCGAAGCCGGCCCGTTGTCATCGAGTCTGGCCCGTTGGGAGTTCGTGCCAGTAAAGTTGGCCCGGTTCTGATCCTGACGATCTAATTTCGGCCGGGTGCGAGCGGATCCACACCGAGCTGGATGCCCTGTTCGACGCCCTCCTCATCGCCCGCCACGCGGTGGAGCGGCTGAACCTGGGCCTGGCGGGCGTCTGCGCTGGGATTGATCGCAGAGCCTTGACTTCAAGTTCGGTTCAGCTCTTAGCGTCCGGCGTGGACCCCCTACCGAGGAGGAACCATGGCTCGGATTCAGATGCGGCCGGTGCTTGACGACGACCCGGCGGCACACGCCGCGGCCGAGGCGGCCATGGCCCGTCTCGCGACCGAGTTGCAGGAAGGCCTGGACGCCGGCGACGCGGACGTCTATGACCAGTCCTTTGCCGCGGACGTGTTGTGGGGCAGTCCCTACGGCGCCAGCCTGGCTGGCTTCGACGAGTTGATCGCCGTGCATCGTCGGCTCATGGGCGCCCGGGTCGCACCGCGTTCAGAGTTCCAGGTCGTCGCCGTGCGCGCCCCGGCGCCCGGAATCGCGATAGGGCAGATCCGCCGGCGAGCACACGACGGCACCGGGTTCTCGGAGATGGCCCTGTACACCCTGATCGAACGGGACGGCCGGTGGTGGCTGGCCGCCGCGCAGAACACGCCGATCGCCGAGGCGCCGGCATGATCGTGACCCTCGCGCAGGGCCCAGCTCGGACGGGACCGGGTGCTGATCGGTGGCGCGGTCACCCACCGACAGCGCCCGGCCACCGCGGGCGGGATCACCTTCCTCGACATCGAGGACGAGACGGGGATGGTGAACGTGATCTGCATGCTCGGGCTGTGGCAGGGCTACCACCGGGTCGCCCGCGCCAGCCCGGCGCTGCTGATCCGTGGTGTGGTGGAGAAGGCGGACGGTGTGGTCGGCCTGCTCGCCG
>NZ_CEVIVD010000027.1:6052-6916 GCF_982290655.1 Protofrankia sp. CiP1_Cm_nod3 | reverse complement strand
ACCGGCTTGCGGCGTTCCTGATGCGCATCACCGTGAGGTCGCGGGACTTCCGGTGAAGCACTCAGGGGGCCGCGCGGCGCAGTATCAGCCAGCCGGCTCCGCCGAGTGCCAGCGCGAACATCAGCGGGTACGCGGTGAACAGCGTGAGCGAAGGCTGGCCGCCGAGGAAGCTCCCGATCGAGGGCCACCAGTTCTGTGTCTTTCCCAGCACGCCCACCGTGGTGAGCAGCGCGACGCTGCCGAAAACGGCGAGGTAGATCCCGGTGTGACGCCAGCGCTGGAACACCACACCCGCCAGCACCCCGATCGCGGACACCGCGACCAGCGGTCCGCTGTAGACAAGCCACAGCGTGAGCGGGTTGCTGTGGCCCAGCATGTCCAGCCCGAAGATCCGCGTCTTCCGTCCCCAGCCGCCGGTCAGCCGTTCGATGATGTCGAACGTCACCAGTCCGAGCCCGAGGAGCAGCGCCTGGCCGAGGACGACCAGTGCGGTGGCGGCGGCGAACGCCCGGCGGGTGACGCCGAGCCCCAGCGTGAAGGGGAACACCTGGGTCATCGTCGGCAGGTGCGCGGAGGCGATCGGGGCCAACAGTGTCGGCAGCAGGTAGATCTCGTGTGCGCCGAGCGCGGTTTCGCCGTTGGAGACGTCGATGCCCCAGCCCAGCAGCGGCAGCGCGGCCAGCGCGAGCAACGGGTAGCCCAGCAGTGCGGGCCAGTGGACGAGCTGGATCCGGACGACGTCGAGCAGGCGGGACATCAGGACTCCTTCCCGGCGGCGACCGGCCGGCCGTGGCGTTGGGTGGTGCGGACGACCAGCTGCTGCAACGAGACCGGCTCGAAGTCCAGCCCGGGTTCGAGCCGGTT
>NZ_CEVIVD010000027.1:0-5374 GCF_982290655.1 Protofrankia sp. CiP1_Cm_nod3 | reverse complement strand
GCTTTCTCATGGATCTGTCCTGGCGGCGCATCTCACCGATCTGCCGCTTCTCTCGGACCATCCTTGATCGCGGTAGTAGGGATGTGAGGCTTCAGCCGTGGACGACGGCTGCTCCACGGGGCGACGGGCATCCTCAGTGGATCTTCCTGTTGCCTGTCTGGCCGCTCCCGCATCGTGAACGCCATCGGCCTCCAGCTCACTCCGGCCCGTCTGGCGTGATCCCGCGCCGGTCACGGGCTGATGATCCTCTCCTTCGGTGCGGGTGGCCGCCGTCGTCCGGGCACTGTCCGGGGCGTGCCTATGGTGGAGCGGTGAGTGAGCGAGGGGTCTTCGACGCGGCAGCGCTGCTGACAGCGGTCGAGCAGGCGGCACCCGCCGACGCCGTGGACGCGCTCGTGACACGCCTCCAGGGCGATCTGGGAGCGCTCGGAGCATCGTTCCTGATCGCCGACTATTCCAGCGATGTCCTCGCCCGGTTCTCCACGGCGCGCGGCGGGGAGACGGCCATGGAGCGGGTGCCGGTGCACGGCACGCCCCAGGGCCAGGTGCTGCGCTCCCAGCGCCCGACGCTGAACCGCGGTGACGGGCAGATGATCATCATCGCGCCGGTCACCGCTCGCGGTGAGGCGATCGGCGTCATCGAGGTCGTCTTCGCCACGACCGACGGGGGCGTTGATGCGCCACCTGCTGGAACCTCCGCCGCGGATCACCTCGGCCATCTGACGGCCGAGATCTCGCAGGCCGCGCACCTGTTCGCGTACACGGTCGTGCTGAACCGGCGCTACACCGACCTGTTCGAGCGGGGACAGCGTACGGTACCCCTCGAACTCGCGGCCGAGATCCAACGCCGGCTCCTGCCGGACTCGTTCACCTGCGAAAGCGCGCAGGCGACGATCGCCGGCTGGATGGAGCCGTCGGCCGCCGTCGCGGGAGACACCTTCGACTACTCCTTCGGACGGGCCGACCTGTACCTGTCGCTCACCGACGCGATGGGCCACGGACTGGCCGCCGCCATCCTGGCCACCCTGACGGTCAACGGTCTGCGTAACGTCCGCCGGGAACCAGGCCCGCGTGGTCTGGCGGCGATGGCCGACCGTGTGAACACCATGATGGTCGAGCACTCCAACCTGGAGCAGTTCGTCACCGGCCTGCTGTTCCACATCGACCTGCCGACCGGCGCACTGCGCGCCGTCAACGCCGGCCACATCCCCTTCTACCTGCTGCGGGATGACATGGTGGAGCAGGTCAGCTGGCCGCCGGACCTCGCGTTCGGCATGTTCCCGGAGCACGCCTACACTGTCCGTCACCTTCAGCTGCGCTCAGGGGACCGTCTGCTGTTCGTCACCGACGGCATGGTCGACCGCAACGCGGCACGGATCGACCTGCCCACGCAGCTGGCGACAAACAGGCAGCTGCATCCCCGGGAACTCGTCCAGCAGCTGACCGGACGCGTCCTCGACGCCTGCGGCGGCGACTTGCAGGACGACGCGACGGTGATGTGCCTGGACTGGCACCAGCGCAGTGGACCACAGCGCCAGGCCGACAGCGGAGCGGACATCGGCCACGCCTCCGCCCCCGAAAAGTGACAGCGTCGTCCCGCCCGCGGCGATCCTCGCCCGGCTCACCGGCGATGCCGGGCGGGCCCGCGCGCTGGCGGCCGCGCGCATCGTCGCCAGCCGAGCCGGACACACCCGCCTGCCGTAACGGGCCACCCGACCCGAACGAGAGGGCGAGGTCTACACGGAACTGCTGCCGCCACGTGTGGTCGTTCGACGACATCATCGACCCGGTCACGCCGGACGCGCTGGCCGCTGTGCGGACGGGCAACCCGTGACGACGTCGCGGATCTACCTCGACAAGCAGACACCGTCGGTATTCAAGGCCCTGCGGGCCACGGCCGCCGAGGTGCGAGCGCGCGCCGCCGAGGCAGGGCTGTCCCGCATCACGCTGGAGCTGGTCAGCCTGCGGGTCTCGCAGATCAACGGGTGCGCCTACTGCCTGGACCTGCACACCCACCTGGCGTTGCGGGCCGGGGAAACCACCCAGCGCCTTAACGCTGGGAGGAGGAGACCTCCAACGACCAGCTCAAGACCCACCTACGCGGCCCCGGCAGGATCCTGCGCTCCCGGCTGCCCGACCTGGCCGTCCAGGAGATGTGGGCCTGGCTGACCGTGCAGTACGCGCTCACCGCCCTGATCGCCCAGGCAGCCGAGGCCGCCGACGTCGACCCCGAACGGGTCGGCTTCGCCCGGACCCTGCGCCTGGTCCGCCGTTCCGCCACCGGGACGGCGGACATTCCCCCCTGAGGACTGGAAAGCCCAGCTACCTCGGTTCCACGCCGAGATCACCCGCCGGCTCAGCCCACCCCGGCGCCACCGCACCTGCCCCCGCGTCGTCAAACGCGCCCGACACAACAGCTACCGCGTCAAGAAACCCGACGAGCCCGCCTCGACCCGTCATGACGGTCCCGCCACGATCCGGCTCCACCCACTCGCCCCGCGCGCCGCGCGATCGACAAGCATCAAGATCGACGCAAGCTGAACGGCGTTGACCCAAGACCCGATCCGGAAAGATCCTCCGCGGGACAATGTGTGGGATTGCGCTTGGCAAGGACGAGCCTGTACCGGCGACAATCGAGGACTTATCAGTCCTCGATGCGCCCAGGCCGATCCTGTCGCGGCGACAACAGTAGCCGAAGCTACAACTGTAATCAGGCAAGGGCCCCGCCGGGAGCGTAAAAAGAACGGCTCCGGCGCTCGGCGGCGAGGGTGGCCGGTGGAAGCTGACTGCTCAGCTAACGGACCTGGACGGGGAACCTGGCGTCCAGGGGTCGGGCGTGTACGCGGAGCCGGTGTCGCGTCGCCACTGCATCCACCGCTGGAGTTCGGCCAGCGACGTGAAGCCGCTTGCGGCGTAGTGGGCGTGCGCATCGTCCGTCACCAACGTGAACTGCGAAATGCCGCGCAACAGCCGATGGTGGAGCAGCCCGCAGACCAGCCAGCGCCCAATTCCTTTACCGCGATGGTCCGCATCGACGTAGACGTCGTCGATAAATCCGACAGCCACCCGGTCGGTCACGCAACGGGCGACTCCCCGCTGCCGACCAGCCGGATCGTAGACGCCCACGGTGAGGGAATGGTCAAGCGAGGTGTTCACAGCCTCCTGGCTACGGCCGCGCGACCAGGCGGTCTCCAGCGACAACCACTTCCACACCTGATGACGGTCCAGGAGGCCGGGATCGTCCGACAGCCTCCACTCCTCAGCCTCCAACAGCTGCCAGGGCGGGTTCACCGGATCATCCAAAGAAGTGATCATATTTTTCATTATATCGCTGGTCTCCAATCAAAGATCAGCCTTCGAAAGGTCCCGCGTCCCGGCGAGCGCGACATATACGGCCGTGTTGCCACCGCTGATCGACTCAACCTAACAAAGCACTACTAGGTCAGAGGGTGTAGGCGTACACCTGCAGGTGGAACATGTAGCCGGCGGCGGCATGGCCCCAGCCTGGGTTTCCGGGGCAGACGCCGTTCGGGTCATAGCCGTCGAAGTAGAGCGAGCTGCACCTGTAGCAGAACCGCCAGTCGGTCTGGAAGCCGCTCGGAACCGGGTTGCGGTCGTGGAGGAGAAGGTACTGGGGCCCGGTCGCCAGGTGGGTGGAGCCGCCGCGGCCGGCGCATACGCCGGGGAAGTCGTGGTAGTAGAGGACGCTGCAGTACTGGCACATCTGCCAGTCGCTCTGCTGGTACTCCGTCTCGCCAGCATGGTGGTCAGTGCTGTTGGTGAAGGGCACTCCGAAGGTCCAGCCCTGAACCCTGTGCGAGAAGCCCGCGGGGCATCGGTTCTGGACCGGCGAAGGGTACCGGACCAGGCCGTGGCACCTGTTGCAGAAACGCCAGTCAGTCTGCCACGTCCCCGACGCCGCGGCGGGTGTGGCAAGCATGGCGGTGGCGGTGGCGGTGGCAGTCGCCAGGCCCAGCCCGGCTGCCAGGATGCCCCGCCGTGAGACGGCGGCCGACGGTTCGTTCATGGTCATCGTGCGTCACCTTCGAGTTCGTGCACGCTCAGGCGTGCCTGTGGTGACCGCATCATGCGCGGCGCGGCCGCCGCCGCGTATCCGTGCTGGTACTGAACCCGGGCCGCCCGCCCGGTCAGGATGGCGACAGCACAGCGCGCTTCTCGGTCCCACCCGGCCCGCGGCCGGCAGCCGCGCCCCGCGGGCGGGCGGGATCCGGGCGCGTTGGTGCGAGGGTCAGGATGGGTCGGGGCCGGTGGCGAGGACCTCGGCGGGGGTGATGGAGGGAAGGTCGTGGGCGGCACCGACCGGGGCAGGTGATCCGGCCGGCGTGGGTGTTGTGGTCGCGGGCCAGCGCCGGGCCGCGGCGCAGGGGCAGACCTGGGTACGACCCTTGCCGAGCGGTCCGGGGGGCCGAACCGCTCGGCAAGCCGGGCTGTGGTCCGCGAACGCCGCGACCAGCGCGCGTTCGAGCGTGTCGCGCGCGGATGGCTCCGGACTTCGCCGGGCGAGTTCGCTACGCCGGTAGAAGGCGTGTTCGGAACAGCTCGAGGACCTGGTCGAGTGCCGCCCGTGTCGGCTGGCCGGGCTCGTCGATGAGGTGCTCGGTGACGACGGAATGCGGCTTCATCCTGGCCTCGGGGCTGGCGCTGCTGTCGTCGAGTTCGATGGCGACGAAGGCGTCGCCCAGCCGCTCCCGCAGGAACTGGAAGCGCTCAGCCGGTGAGAGGCTGTCGCCCCGGAAGCGCAGGCCGAGCACCCGCAGGCCCTCCGCCGCGCACCGTCCCCTGACCACGTCGAGGTCGGCGGCGGAACAGTCGATGGCCCTCTTTCTGGCCTTGGTGAAGGGAAACGGCAGGGACGGCTCCGCCAGCACTGGAGCGATCAGGCTGGGGTGCGTCGCCATCGCCAGCGCGAACCCGCCGGTGAAGCACATGCCAATGGCGCCGACACCGGGCCCGCCGCAGCGCGCGTGCTCGTCCGCGGCGAGGGCACGCAGCCACGAGACCACAGGTGATGTGCGGCTCGTCGCCCAGACGGTGAACTCCCGGCTGACGCAGGCTGGAACAGCCGACGACAGCCCGTACCGCAACGTGCCCAGCCTGCCGGCGGCGAGCGGGTCCTTGCCGGGGACGCCGAACAGGTGCGGCATCACCGCGGTGCAGCCGATGTCGATGACCCGGCGGGCGAACGTGGCCACCTTCGGCGTGATACCCGGCAGCTCCGCGATCACGATCACGGCCGGGCCCGTGCCGGCTCGGTACACCGTCCGGGTCCTGCCGTCGTGGGTGAAGTCCTTCATCTCGAAATCGGCGAGACTGTCGTCGGCCATGGCGGACAGTCAAGCAGAACGTTCATGCT
>NZ_CEVIVD010000026.1:41846-48849 GCF_982290655.1 Protofrankia sp. CiP1_Cm_nod3 | reverse complement strand
CCAGGAACACCGGTCCTGCCAGGAACACCGGCCGGAGGATTCCACCGGATAGGTTCGGTGGGTCATGTCGACCTTGTCCCGTCGGAGTTCGGTCGAGAATACGATGTTCGGTTGCGAAGGCGATTCCTGGTTGATGCCGGCTGCCCGATTGCCTGTTGGTTGTTCCTTTTTTGGCTGACGTGACGTGGCGTGGCCGGTTGTGGGGCCGTGGGTCGAAGACCTGGTGGAGCATCCGCGCGTCGCTGGTGGGCACAACGACGACAGCGACGACG
This sequence comes from Protofrankia sp. CiP1_Cm_nod3, assembly GCF_982290655.1. Lineage (NCBI taxonomy): Bacteria > Bacillati > Actinomycetota > Actinomycetes > Frankiales > Frankiaceae > Protofrankia > Protofrankia sp. CiP1_Cm_nod3. The sequence continues at coordinate 48,577 of NZ_CEVIVD010000026.1, read as the reverse complement.
AGAGGGGTGGTCCGGGATGGCTGGGGACTTCACGAGGGTTGGCGTGGTGGGGCTTGGCACCATGGGCGCGGGGATCGCCGAGGTGCTGGCGCGCGCCGGTATCGAGGTGGTGGGCGTCGAGCACGACGACAGGGCGCTGGCCCGGGGGCTCGGCCGGATCCGTCACTCGACCGACCGGGCGGTCGATGGCGGCAAGCTGACCGGGGCCGGCCGGGACGCGCTGTTCGCCCGGATCCACGCCGGCACCGACCTGTCGGCGGTGGCGGACTGCCGGCTGGTCATCGAGGCGGTGCCCGAGCGGCTCGAGGACAAGCGGGCGGTCCTCGCCGACCTGGACGCGCTGTGCCCGTCCGGGACCATCATCGCCACGAACACCAGCTCGCTGTCCGTCACCGAACTGGCCACCGGGACGTCCCGGTCGTCCCGGGTCATCGGCACCCACTGGTTCAACCCGGCGCCGGTCATGGGGCTGGTCGAGATCGTCCGCACGGTCGTCACCGACGCCACCGTGCTGGCGGACGTCGAGGCCCTCGTCACGAAGGTCGGCAAGACCGCGGTGATCGCCGCGGACCGGGCCGGCTTCATCGTCGACGCCCTGCTGTTCGGCTACCTCAACAGCGCCGTGCGGATGCTGGAGGCGCACTACGCCACCCGGGAGGACATCGACGCGGCCATGCGGCTGGGCTGCGGGCACCCGATCGGCCCGCTCGCGCTGCTCGACCTGATCGGGCTCGACTCGGCCTACGAGATCCTGGACTCGGTCCACCGCACCTCCCATGACCACCTGCACGCCCCGGCGCCGCTGCTGCGGCAGCTGGTCGCGGCCGGGATGCTCGGCCGCAAGACCGGGCGCGGCTTCTACACCTATGCCGCCCCGGACACGTCCGAGATCGTCGACACGGTGCCGGCGGCCGGGCCCGCGGCCGGCACCGGGAGCGGGCCCGGCCCGGTGACAGGGCCGGTGGCCCGGCCGGTGCGGGCGGTGGGCATCGTCGGCAGCGGGACGATGGCCGCCGGGATCGTCGAGGTCTGCGCCCGCCACGGCTACGACGTGGTGTTCCACGCCCGCGGCGAGGAGAAGATCGCCGCTGTCCGCAAGAAGCTGGAAGGCTCGCTCGAGCGGGGCGTCGAGAAGGGGAGGATCTCCCTGGACGGCCGGGCCGCCGCCCTGTCCCGGGTGCGGGGCAGCACCGACCTGGCCGCCCTCGCCGGCTGCGACCTCGTCATCGAGGCGGTCGTGGAGGATCTCGCGGTCAAGCGGGCCCTGTTCGCCGCGCTCGACGCGGTGGCACGCCCGGGGGCGGTGCTGGCGACAACCACATCGTCCCTGCCGGTGGTCGAGTGCGCGGCCGCCACCGCCCGCCCGTCCGACGTGGTGGGGATGCACTGGTTCAACCCGGCGCAGGTGATGCGCCTGGTGGAGATCGTGCCCACCGTCCTGACCGCGGGCGACGTCACCGCCACGGCCTTCGAGGTGGCACGGGCGATGGGTAGGCATCCGGTGCGCTGCGGTGACCGGGCCGGTTTCATCGTCAACGCCCTGCTGTTCCCCTACCTCAACGACGCGGTGAAGATGCTGGCGGACCACTACGCGGACATCGACACCATCGACACGGCGATGACGGTCGGCTGCGGGCATCCGATGGGGCCGTTCGCGCTCGTCGACGTCGTCGGCCTGGATGTGACGCTTGCCATCCAGCGCGCTCTGTACCAGGAGTTCCGGGAGCCCGGCCACGCGCCGGCTCCGCTGCTCGAACACCTTGTCAGAGCGGGTTATCTCGGCCGCAAGACCCGGCGCGGGTTCCGGGTCCACTGATCGGGTGCACCGGTCGCGGGGCTGCTGTGGTGTCGGCCCTGTCGCCTACCATGGCGCCGTACGGCGTGATTCGTCACCAACACGCCGGCCCCTGCTGCCGCACCCGGAGGATGCCGCGATGATCCCGCTGGACAAGCTGGACAAGGACGCCGTCCGGGAGCTGGGCCGCGAGATCGTGACGTTCCTGCCCGACTTCGTGGTGATGCTCAGGAAGGTCCTGGCCGATCCGCGGGTCTCCCAGTCGGCCAAGCTGGAGGCGGCCGGGGCGCTGGCGTATCTGGTGTCCCCGAAGAACCGGCTGACGAACCTGATCCCGGTGGTGGGCCAGCTCGACGATGTCGCGATCGTGGCCTTCGCGTTCCGCCGGCTGGAGATCGGTGCCGGTGAGGCCGTGCTGCGGGAGCACTGGCGCGGCAGCGAGCGGGCCTTCCAGCTCCTGCTGGGCGCGTCCGCCGCCCTGTCGTCGCCGCGGGGGATGATCCGTAAGGCGAAGCTGGTGAAGACGATCGCCGCGTCGACCGCCAACCGGATCGGCGTTTCCCGGCGTCCCCCGGCGGGTGGCGCGGACCCGCATCGGATCATCGAGGGTGAGGTCGTCGACCGGACGTCGGCGACGCGCCCGCAATGACCCGGCGCCGGTCCCGACGGGCGCGGGCGCAGGCGCAGGGGCAGGCGCAGGCATCGCAGGCACCGCAGGCACCCGTGATCGTCGGATCCGAGACGACCGAACAGCACCCGGACGGCGACTGGGTCGTCCGCCGGGTCAGCGGCGCGGCCGCGTGGAAGTACTACCGCTGTCCCGGATGCGAGCAGGAGATAGTCCCGGCCACCCCGCACGTGGTGTGCTGGCTGGACGACCAGGTCGCCGACCGCAGGCACTGGCACACGATCTGCTGGGCCCATCGCGACCGCCGGAATCCGTCGGGCCGGTCGCGGCCGGGCGGCTGATCCGGCCCGGGATCCCGGCCCGCGATCCCGGCCCGCGATCCCGGCCCGAATACGGCCGCGGGCCCGTGCCCCGCGGACGGGGCCCGGGTCAGGAGTGGACGGCGGCGGGCTGTTCGGCGTCCACCGGTTCCGGATCCACGCCGGGATTCACGCTGAGATCCAGCGGGGCCATCGCCGCGGCCAGCCGGTCGCGCAACTGGCCGAGCTGAGTGGTCACCTGGTCGCGTTGCCGGCCGAGGTCGGCGAGCCGGCGCCGGGAGTCGTTCTCGGCCCTCTCGGCCGCTTCCCGGGCGCTGGTGACGATCTGCTCCGCCTGCGCCTCCGCCGTAGCGACGATCTCCTGAGCCTTTGTCTCGGCCTCCCGGATCGTCCGTTCGCGGGTACGCTGCGCGTCGGCGTGGGTCTGCCGGGCCTCCTCCAGCGCGACCTCGGCCTCCCGGGTCCGCTCGGCGCGGACGGCGGCGGCCTCTTCCTCGGCAAGCTGGAGGATCTTGGTGATCCGCCCGCCGAACTCCTCCCAGGCCGGCCGGTTGGCGGCCAGATCGTCACGCAGGGTGGCCGCCTCGATGGCGGCCTCCGAGGCGGCGGCCTCGGCCGCGGCCCGATGCGACTCAGCTTCCCGCAGCTGTTCGACGAGCCAGTTGACATGTGCCCTGACCTGATGCGGATCGTAGCCGCGACGAACCAGATCGAACTCCGGCGAGGCGTCCCCACCACCGGACATCGGGATGAGATCGGTTTGTTCGGTCATGGGACATCAGCGTGCCAGACCACTGCCATGGTTGACCTCCTCGGGGCCGGTGAACCGACGTACATCGAGTCTCCCGGAAAGTGCGCCGATCGCCAGGTTTGTGCTCGAGAAACCCGGCGTTGCGGGTACCCCGTATCCAATACCCCTACACCCCGCGGAAGCGGTTGATCTGGGTGAGGTGACGCTCGCGCGTCGCCTGGTCGCGGACGCCGAGGCCCTCGGCGGGGGCGAGGCAGAGCACCCCGACCTTGCCCTGGTGGAGGTTGCGGTGGACGTCGTGGGCGGCCTGCCCGGTCTCGGTCAGCGGGTACACCCGGGAGAGAGTCGGATGGATCAGGCCCTTGGCGATCAGCCGGTTGGCCTCCCACGCCTCGCGGTAGTTCGCGAAATGCGACCCGATCACGCGCTTGAGGTTCATCCACAGGTAGCGGTTGTCGTAGGAGTGCATGAAGCCGCTGGTGGAGGCGCAGGTCACGATCGTCCCGCCGCGCCGGGCGACGTAGACGGAGGCGCCGAAGGTCTCCCGCCCGGGATGCTCGAAGACGATGTCGGGGTCCTCACCGCCGGTGAGCTCCCGGATCTTCCGGCCGAACCGCTGCCATTCCTTCGGGTCCTGGTTGTGCTCGTCCTTCCAGAACCGGTAGTCCTCCTCGGTCCGGTCGATCACCAGCTCGGCGCCCATCCGGCGGACGATCTCCGCCTTCCGGGCGGAGGAGACGACGCAGACCGGGATCGCGCCACCGTTGAGTGCCATCTGCGTCGCGTAGGAGCCGAGCCCGCCGCTGGCACCCCAGATCAGCACCACGTCGCCCTGCTTCATGTTCGCGCCGTTGCGCGACACCAGCTGGCGGTAGGCGGTGGAGTTCACCAGCCCGGGGGCGGCGGCCTCCTCCCAGCTCAGATGCGCGGGTTTCGGCATGAGCTGGTTCGCCTTGACCAGGGCGAGCTCGGCCAGCCCCCCGAAGTTGGTCTCGAAGCCCCAGATGCGCTGCTCCGGGTCGAGCATCGTGTCGTCGTGGCCCTCGGGGCGCTCCAGCTCGACAGACAGGCAGTGGGCCACGACCTCGTCGCCGGGCGCCCAGGCGTGCACTCCGGGCCCGGCGCGCAGGACGACCCCGGCGAGGTCGGAGCCGACCACGTGGTACGGCAGGTCGTGGCGCTTGCCGAGCGGGGAGATCCGGCCGTAGCGCTCCAAGAAGCCGAACGTCGAGAGCGGCTCGAAGATCGACGTCCACACGGTGTTGTAGTTGATCGCGGATGCCATGACCGCGACCAGCGCCTCGCCCGGGCCGAGCTCGGGGGTGGCGACCTCCTCGACGTGCAGGGAACGTCGAGGGTCCTTCTCCTGGGAGGCGAGTCCGGCGAAGATGTTGACGTCCGCCTTGCGAACCACCGCAGCCCGGTACCGCTCGGGCACGCGAAGGTCCGCGAACTCCTTCCGGGGGGTGTCACCGGCAAGAATCGCCTCAGCAATTTCCTTCACGATCGACCTCCCATGCGTCATGTGTGACGTGGGCCAAGATGCTACCGGCGGGTATGCCCAGTAGTCGTCCAGTAGGGGGTGTACTTAGGGGCCGGAAGCGATACAACCTGAGGTGAGAGCAACCATTGGGGGTGGGAGCGCGTCTGATCCGGTGTGACCGCGCCCATGACAGTCGTGGAGGGGTGGCGGCCCGTGCCTGCGCGGAGCGACGCCGCCCGTAGCGAGGTCGCGCGGGACGCCGACGCCGCCCTCACCGTTTTGTACTCGGAACATTACCGGTCGCTTGTCCGTCTCGCCGCTCTCCTGCTTGACGATCTCGGCCTGTGCGAGGAGATCGTCCAGGACGCCTACATCCGTGTGCACGCGGCCTGGGGCCGCCTGCAGGACCGCGAGAAGGCACTCGCCTACCTGCGGCAGACCGTCGTCAACCTGGCACGTTCGACGCTGCGGCGCCGGCTCGTGGCCCTCAAGCACGCGCCCAAGCCGATGCCGCACGCGGCCAGCGCGGAGGAGGGGGCCTACGCCCTGGTCGAACGGGCCGCCGTCGTGCAGGCCCTGCGCGAGCTGCCGCGCCGCCAGCGGGAGGCCGTGGTCCTGCGCTACTACGCCGATCTTTCCGAGGCGGACACCGCGGCGGTCATGCGCTGCAGTGTCGGATCGGTGAAGGCGTACACGTCCCGCGGGCTCGCCGCACTGGGCAGCAAGCTGGAGGGCCTGCGGTGACCGGGCTCGAAGCCGACGAGCTACGCCGGCGTCTCGCCGAGGCGGTCGAACCGCTCCAGGCGTCGCCGGACGCGTACGCGCGCATCCGCGCCAGGGTGCTCCGCCGGCGCCGGATGCGGGTGCCGGCCGCCGCCTTCGGCGGGCTGGCGCTGGCGGGTGTGATCACTATCGCCTACGTGGTGAGTGAGCCCCGTGACTCCACCACCCTGGTCGAACCGGCCACGCCGCCGCTGGCGCAGACGGCCGGCGCGACAGCCGCGCGGGTCCCGACCTCGTCGGCCGCCCATGGCGGCGGCGTGGGCGGCCCGGTCCGCGGGACCATCACCGCGCAGCCCTCGTCGCTGTCCACCTCGCCGGTCACGGAGACCAGCCCGCTGCCGTCCCCGAGCGCGACGGCCGGGCGGCCCAGCGTCTCGCCCAGCAACGTCAACTCTCCGCCCCTGCCGCAGCCGGTGTCCCGGCCGGCGAAAAAGGGCGACGTCGACGGTGACGGCACGGACGACACGACGCAGCTGTCCGGCAACACCCTCGTGGTCACGCTCAGCCGGTTCGGGCCGGCCACGCTGGCGCTGTCGGAGGTGGTGTCGCCACTGACCATCTCGATCGTCGACATCGACGCCGACGGCTACGGCGAGCTGATCGTCCAGACCGGGGGCAACGCCGCCGACACCAGGACGTTCGGCGTGATCAAAATGATCGCGGCCAGGCAGCTGCGGCAGCTGAGCGGGCCGCCGCTGCCGCTGCCGGCCGGTCTTGCGGGCGCCCACGGCGACGGCTTCACCTGCGACGGCCCGACGCCCGGGACGGTGGTCGTCGCCGCCGGCAACGCCACCGGCGGCGCCGCCGGTGACCGGACGTACTCGGTGACGTACACGACCTGGCGGCTGACCGGCGAGAGCTTCCAGACGGTCGGCGCGCCCACATCCGCGACGGTGGACCTGAACACGACCGCGTCACCCTTCACCGCCGGCTGCGGCATCAGCTAGCCCCAGATTTTCGCCCTGCGAAAA
>NZ_CEVIVD010000026.1:37991-41245 GCF_982290655.1 Protofrankia sp. CiP1_Cm_nod3 | reverse complement strand
TCTGGGGATGGCGAAGATTGTCTGATGGCGATCTGGAAAGGTGGAGATCCTGAAGGCGGGGAGCCCGCGGTGTGATGGCCGCGGGAAAGAGTCACGGGAAAGACAGGAAAGAGCCGCGGGAAAGAAAAGCGTGGTGGTGGGATGAAAAAGGATGTGAATCCGGCGCTGTCCCGAACAGCGGCGGATTCACATCCTTCAGGTGTTTATGGGGAGGGGGGGTCGCCCCGCGACGGTTCGTCGGCGATGGTTCCTGGATCATTCGGTTGTCGTTTTCGGGATTTTTGGTCAGCTGATGACGGCCGGCACCGGTGATGGCCGACGATGGGGGCCGTGGCGCTGGCTGGCGGGAGGCTGCCGGGGGTGGCAGATCAGTGTTTGGCGGCCTGCACCAGCTCGGTCAGGACGCCGCCGGTGTCCTTCGGGTGCAGGAAGGCGATGCTCGCGCCCATGGAGCCGTGCCGGGGCCGTTTGTCGACCAGCCGGACCCCGGTGGCGCTGATCGAGGCCAGTGCGTTCTCCACGTCCTCGACGCCGTAGCCGATGTGATGAACTCCCTCGCCGTTGCGGGCGAGGAACTTGCCGACCGGCGAGTCCGCCCGGGTCGGCTCCAGCAGCTGCACATAGGAGCCGCCCGCGGGGCCGTCGGCGACGGACAGCATGGCTTCGTGGACCCCCTGCTCCTCGTTGACCTCCTGGGACGCTACCGTGAGGCCGAACGTCGTCTCGTACCAGGAGATGGACTTCTCCAGGTCGCGGACGGCGATGCCGACGTGGTCGATTCTGGTGAACATCGCGGTCTGTGCCCCTCTTCCGTGGTCGTCGTGGTCGTCGTGGTCGTCGTGGCCGTCGCAATTGTCATGATCATTATGATTACCGTGATCGTCGCGGTGATGCGGATGAAGGAGGCGCGGGAAGTGCGGGCGGCTCGCCGTCCCGCCGTCCCGTCCTCACCGGGATCGTTCCGGGATGCTGCCACACCTGACCGCGAGCGGCGCGGATACGCGGGTCGCCCCTGCTCGCCCGGCATGTTGGTCATGATCACGTTATGGTTACCGAAGACGCTGTCGTACCTGCGGGAGGCCCACTCATGCCTGGTTCCGTCATCGTGGCCGGCGCCCGGACGCCGATCGGCAAACTGTCCGGTTCGCTGAAGAGCTTCTCCGCCGTCGAGCTGGGCGGGTTCGCGATCAGGGCCGCGCTGTCACGGGCCGGGATCAGCGGTGACCAGGTCGATTACGTGATCATCGGGCATGTGATCCAGGCGGGCCAGGGCCAGATCACCGCCCGGCAGGCGGCGGCCAGGGGCGGCATCCCGCTGAGCGTTCCCGCGCTCACCGTGAACAAGGTCTGCCTCTCCGGGCTGGACGCGATCGCGCTGGCCGACACCTACATCGCCAGCGGCGAGTTCGACATCGTCGTCGCCGGTGGGATGGAGTCGATGACACACGGCCCGCACCTGTTGCGGTCCCTGCGCGCGGGCGTCCGCTACGGCAACGCCGAACTTGTGGACGCGACCGCGTACGACGCCCTGACCTGCGCGTTCGACCAGGTGGCGATGGGGGATGGCACCGAGCGGGGCAACGCGACGCGGGGTATCGGCCGGGCCGAGCAGGACGAGTTCGCCGCCCGGTCGCACCAGCGGGCCGCCGCCGCGATCAAGAACGGCCTGTTCGACGAGGAGATCGTCCCGATCGAGGTGCCGCAGCGCCGCGGCGACCCGATACTGATCAGCCAAGACGAGGGCGTCCGCGGTGAGACCACCGCGGGCTCGCTGGCGAAGCTGCGCCCCGCCTTCGCCGCCGACGGCACGATCACGGCCGGTTCGGCGTCGCAGATCTCCGACGGCGCCGCGGCCGTCGTGGTCGCCAGCCGGGCCAAGGCGGCCGAGCTCGGCCTGCCCGTGCTCGCCGAGGTCGGCCATCACGGTTTCGTCGCCGGCCCGGACCCGTCCCTGCACTCCCAGCCGTCGAACGCGATCCTGGCGGCGCTGCGCAAGGAGGGGCTGACCCCGGCGGACGTGGACCTCTACGAGATCAACGAGGCGTTCGCCGCGGTGGGCATCCAGTCCATGCGCGACCTCGGTATCGGCCCGGACGTCACCAACGTCAACGGGGGCGCGATAGCGCTCGGGCACCCGGTCGGCATGTCCGGTACCCGCATCGCCCTCACGCTCGCCCACGAGCTGCGCCGCCGGGGCGGCGGTACCGGTGCCGCCGGCCTGTGCGGCGGCGGTGGCCAGGGCGACGCGCTCGTGCTGCGCGTCCCGGCGTGAGCTCGGCCCCGGTGGTCCTCCCGGCACCCGGGCCGGCTCTCGCGCGCTCCGCGGCCCCGGCCGACCTGGTGGACGCCGCCGTCGCCGGCTCCCCGCGGGCGCTCGCCCGGCTGATCTCCCTGGTGGAGGACGCCTCCCCGCAGCTGCGGGAGATCATGGCCCTGCTGGCGCCACGCACCGGCCGGGCGCAGGTGATCGGCCTCACCGGTTCCCCCGGGGTGGGCAAGTCGACCTCGACGTCCGCTCTCGTCGGCGCGTTCCGCGCCCGTGGCCTGCGGGTCGGTGTCCTGGCCATCGACCCGTCGTCCCCGTTCAGCGGCGGCGCGCTGCTCGGGGACCGGGTGCGCATGCAGCAGCACGCCACCGACCCCGGCGTCTACATCCGCTCGCTGGCCTCCCGCGGGCATCTCGGCGGGCTGTCCTGGGCGACCCCACAGGCACTGCGCGTGCTGGACGCGGCCGGCTTCGACGTGGTGCTCGTCGAGACGGTGGGGGTGGGCCAGGCCGAGGTCGACATCGCCTCGCTGGCCGACACCACGCTGGTGCTGCTGGCGCCGGGGATGGGCGACGGCGTCCAGGCGGCCAAGGCCGGCATCCTGGAGATCGCCGACGTGTTCGTGGTCAACAAGGCCGACCGGGACGGCGCGGAGCACACCTACCGGGAGCTCAAGCACATGATCGCCCTGACCGGGCCGGCCGGCGGCCAGCGGTGGCAGCCGCCGGTGGTCAAGACCGTCGCGTCCCGTTCGGAGGGCGTCGACGAGATCGTGGACGCGATCGTCGATCACCGTGCGTGGATGGTCGAGCGGGGCGTGCTGGACGCCCGCCGGCGCCGGCGGGCCGCCGACGAGATCGAACAGATCGCGCTCACCGAGCTGCGGGCCCGCATGGGCGGCCTGCGGGACGCCACCCTGCTGGACGCGCTCGCGGGCGAGGTCGTCGCGGGCGCGCTCGACCCCTACACGGCCGCCGAGCGCGTGAT
>NZ_CEVIVD010000026.1:26271-37821 GCF_982290655.1 Protofrankia sp. CiP1_Cm_nod3 | reverse complement strand
TGACCGCCAGCGCGACCGGCGGTGGGACGATCATCGGGTGATCCGGCCGGTTCCCGCCGGCCGGCCGGGGCGCCGGGCCGGCGCTACTGGTGCGCGTGGCGCGCGTGGTGCGCGGCCTGCTGCCGCTCGCCGCGGCGCACTGCCAGATGGCCGGCCGCCGCGATCACCGCGTTGACGTCGAGGGGCGCTCCGGCGACATCCACCGCGCCCGCCTGCCGCAGCCTGGTCAGGTCCCGCGGGTCGTCGTCCGTGGTGAGGACGACAGCGGGGATCTGCCCGGCGGTGGCGTCCGCCGCGAGCGCCCGCAGCAGTTCCTCGACCGGGGCGTCGGGCAGGATCCGGTCCAGCAGCACCAGCGCCGGCCGGGCACGCCGTACGGCGTCCAGCGCGAGGGCGGCGCGCGGGACGCAGACCGTGTCCGCTCCCAGCGAGCTGCGCAGCACATGGGTGACCATCGCCCGGGTCGCCGGATCACCGCTGACGTGCACGACCCGCAGGCGGTTGTCGACCGTCCCCGTCGCTGGCCCTGGCCCTGGCCAGGGTCCTGGCCTCGCTCCTGCCGGCCGGCCCGTGACGGCCGGCGGCGGCCCGAACCCGTCATCGTCGTCCGGGTCGTCGTAGGCGTCGTAGGCGTCGTCGAAACGGACGTCGATGGTGTCCAGGACCACGGCGAACACGCTGCCCACCCGGTAGCGGCTGGCCGCCGTCAGAACGCCGCCCATGGCCGTGACCAGGGCGTGGGACAGCGCCAGCCCCAGCCCACTACCCTCGACGCCGCTCCGTTCGGCTCCGAGCCGTTCAAACGGCCGGAACAGCCTGCTCATGGCCTCGGGGGGCAGGCCGTTGCCGTCGTCCTCGACCTCGATCCGCACCCGGGCCCCGGTGACGGGCACGATCCCGACGCGGACGGTGCCGCCCTCCCGCCCGTACTTCAGGGCGTTGCCGACCAGGTTGAGCAGGACCTGCCACAGCCGCCGCCGGTCGGCGTCGGCGACCAGCGGCTCGGCCGGTGAGATGACCCGCCGGATCCCGCGCTGCGCGGCCAGCGGCTCGACCAGCTCGACGACACCCTGGACGATCTCCAGGACGTTGACGGGCCCCTTGTTGATGTCCCCGCGGCCGGCCCGCAGCCGGGCGAGGTCGAGCACGTCGTCGATGAGGGCCTGCATGTGCCGGCCACCGGTGATGATCCGTTCGATGTCGTCGTGCAGCTCCGGGGCCAGCGGCTCGAGCTCCAGCAGCTGGGCGAAGCCGAGGACCGCGTTGAGGGGGGTGCGCAGCTCGTGGCCGAGCCGGGCGATGAACTCGTCCTTCGCGCGGGACTCCCGTTCGGCCGCCTCCCGGGCCCGGATGTCCTCGGTGTCCTGGGCGGCGATCACGAAGCCGCCGTCGGGGTCGGCCCGCACCGACACCAGATAGGGCGCCGGGTTGCCCGCGGCGTCGACGAGGTCGACGGTTCCGCGCCACTGGCCGGTACGGCCGAGCGTCCGGGGCACGACATCGCGCAGCCGGACCCGCGAGGACGGCTCCACCACGTCGACCAGGTCCCGCAGATGGGTCGTCCCGGCCAGCCGTTCACCGAGAAAGGTCCTCGCGGCCGCGCCCGCGTCGAGCACGCGGCCGTCCGCGCCGACGAGTACGACCAGGCTTGTCAGCGCGTCGAGGAGGGTCCGTGGAACCACCTAGGCCTCGTCGTCCCGTGCCTTGTCATCCCGGTCATCGCGCATCGTCCACTCCACGGCGGGCAATAGTAGGGCGTGCCGTCGAAGAGCGTTGTCCCGGGTTTGGTCGAGTGTCCGTTTATGCCGTCCCAGGGATGGAACCTGCACAGAAGGTAGCATCCGGCGGCTGGTCGTCGCCAATGCTGGCACACTCACCAATCCCGGCAGGCTCACCGATACCGGCACGAAGGCGGTGGCAGCCATGGTAGATCTTGAACCATGCTCGTAGCGTTCAGCGTGACCCCGATCGGCACCGGCGAGGACGTCGGCGACCTGGTCGCCGAGGCGGTGCGGGTGGTCCGCGCCAGCGGCCTGCCCAACGAGACATCGGCGATGTTCACGACGGTCGAGGGGGAGTGGGACGAGGTCATCGACGTCGTGCGCCGGGCGGTCGAGGCCGTGGCCGCGCGGTCCGGACGGGTGAGCCTGGTACTCAAGGCCGACATCCGCCAGGGGGCCACCGACGCGATACACACCAAGGTCGCCTCGATCGAGCGGCGCCTGGCCCAGGAGTGACCCGGCGGCGTTCTGTCGCCCGGCCACGGGGCCGGGCGGGCCGGGCGGGCCGGCCAGGCTGGGCGGGTTGGGCTGATTCGTCGGGTCTGCGTGCCCTCCGAGCCGGCCGGATACGCGGTGCCGGCCGGCTGCTGGCACCCGGTCCGCCGAGGCGGTGTCCGGTTTCGCTGCCCGGATGCAACGATGGAGTCATGCCACGGAGGTCACCCATGTCGTCCGGGCCCCGGTCGTCAGGACCAGGGCCCGCCAGGTCGCGAAACGCCTCGCCCTCAGATCCACGGCTTTCCGGCGAACTCGCCGGCCTCCGCTTCGCCGGCGCGGTCCCGCTCGACCCCAAGCCCGCGCCCGCCCGGCCGGCGGCCACCGCCGCGGGTGCAGCCCGAGCCGCCCAGGCGGGCCCGGGCGCGCCGGCGCAGCCCGTCGTCGTGGACGTCAGCGAGGCCACGTTCGCCACGGAGGTCCTGCAACGGTCCATGCAGGTCCCGGTGGTGGTCGACTTCTGGGCCGGCTGGTGCGGCCCGTGTAAGCAGCTCAGCCCCATCCTCGAGCGGCTGGCGGAAGCCGACGGCGGCCGCTGGGTCCTCGCCAAGATCGATGTGGACGCGAACCCGCAGCTCGCCCAGGCCGCGGCCGTCCAGGGCATTCCCGCGGTCAAGGCGATCGTCGGCGGGCGGATCATCGGTGAGTTCACCGGCGCCCTGCCTGAACGCGAGGTGCGGGCCTGGCTCGACCAGCTGCTCGCGCTCGTCGACGAGGCCACCGGCGGCCTGCCCGGCGGGCCGGACGAGGCCCCCGCCGACCCGCACCACGCCGCCGCGCAGGAGGCGCTCGCCCGCGGTGACCTCGAGGCCGCCGCGGCGGCCTACCGGGCCGGGCTCACCGAAGCCCCCGGTGACCAGGACGCGGCGCTGGGGCTCGCCCGTGTCGAGCTCTTCCAGCGGGTGGCCACGATCGACGCGGCCGCGTTGCGTGCCCGGTTGTCGGCCGACCCCGACGACGTCGAGGCGGCCATCATGCTGGCCGACGTCCTGGTCGCCCGGGGCGAGGTCGAGACGGGCCTGACCCGGCTGGTCGGCGTCGTCCGGCGGACCACCGGTGACGAGCGGGAGCGTGTCCGGGCCCACCTGGTCGGCCTGTTCCAGGCGTTGGGGGACGCCGAGCCGGCGGTCGCCCCGGCCCGCCGCGCCCTCGCCGCCGCCCTGTTCTGAAAACGTCCCGGCATGCCGGGCGTTTTCCCGGCCGGCCGGGCGCACCGTGCCGGCCCGACGAGCCCCGCCGGGCCGGCACGGGCCGGCCGGTTCCCGGCTGGTCAGTTCTGGACGGAGCCCTCGTAGCACAGCCACAGGGTGCTCAGGGCGGGCAGGGTGAGTGTCGCCGACGCCGGCTGGTTGTGGCGGGTGGTGTCCACGGCGAGCACGGAGCCCAGGTTCCCCAGCCCGCTGCCGGCGTACTCGGTGGCGTCGGTGTTGATGAGCTCACGCCAGCGGCCGGCGAACGGCAGCCCGAGCTGGTAGCCGGTGTGCGGGACGCCGGAGAAGTTGGTGACGCAGGCGAGCACCCGCCCGCCCGCCGGGCCGCCGGCCGGAGCGCCGCCGGCCCGGCCACCGCCGGCCGGAGCGCCGCCGGCCCAGCGCAGGAACGAGAACACGTTGTTCTCGGCGTCGTTCGCGTCGATCCAGGAGAACCCCTCCGGGGAGGTGTCCCGTTCCCACAGGGCGGGGGCGGCCCGGTAGGCCCCGTTGAGGTCCTTCAGCAGCGTGGCCACGCCCCGGTGGCCCGGGTCGTCCAGGTGCCACCAGTCCAGCGAGCGGGCCTCGGACCACTCGGCCTCCTGGGCGAACTCCCCGCCCATGAACAGCAGCTGCTTGCCCGGGTGCGCCCACATGTAGCCGTAGAGCGCGCGCAGGTTGGCCAGCTGCTGCCGGCGGTCACCGGGCATCTTGCGCAGCAGCGAGCCCTTCCCGTGCACCACCTCGTCGTGGCTGAGCGGGAGGACGAAGTTCTCCGAGTACGCGTACATCATGGAGAAGGTCATCTGGTGGTGGTGGTACACGCGGAACACCGGCGCCCGGGAGAGGTAGTCGAGCGTGTCGTGCATCCAGCCCATGTTCCACTTGAAGCCGAAGCCCAGGCCGCCCAGGTGCGTCGGGCGGGTCACCCCCGGCCAGGCCGTCGACTCCTCGGCGATCATCAGTACGCCCGGGACGCGCCGGTAGACCGTGGCGTTGGTCTCCTGCAGGAACGACACCGCGTCCAGGTTCTCCCGGCCGCCGTGGACGTTGGGGACCCACTCGCCCTCGGCCCTGGAGTAGTCCAGGTAGAGCATGGAGGCGACGGCGTCCACCCGCAGCCCGTCGACGTGGAACTCCTCGAACCAGTACACCGCGTTCGCGACCAGGAAGTTGCGCACCTCGGGACGCCCGAAGTCGAACACGTACGTCCCCCAGTCGGGCTGCTCGCCGCGGCGGGGGTCGGGGTGCTCGTAGAGCGGGGTGCCGTCGAAGCGGCCCAGCGCCCAGACGTCCCGGGGGAAGTGCGCCGGCACCCAGTCGACGATCACACCGATGCCGGCCTGGTGGAGCTGGTCGACGAGGTAGCGGAAGCCGTCGGGGTCGCCGAAGCGTGACGTCGGCGCGTAGTAGGCCGACACCTGGTAGCCCCAGGAGCCACCGAAGGGATGCTCGGCCACGGGCAGCAGCTCGACGTGGGTGAAGCCCATCTCCCGCACGTGGGCGACGAGCTCGGTGGCGAGCTGCCGGTACGACAGCCCGCGGCGCCAGGAGCCCAGGTGCACCTCGTAGACCGAGACCGGCCTGGTGTGCCACGCGGTGCGCCTGCGCCGCGCCAGCCATGCCTCGTCGTTCCAGGTGTAGCCGGACTCGAAGACGACGCTCGCCGTGGCCGGCGGGTTCTCGGTGTGCAGCGCGAGCGGGTCGGCCTTCTGCCGCCAGACGCCGTCGAAGCCGAGGATCTCGTACTTGTACCGGCAGCCGGCGCCGATGCCGGGCACGAACAGCTCCCAGACGCCGGTCGAGCCCAGGGAGCGCATCGGGTAGGCCCGGCCGTCCCAGAAGTCGAAGTCGCCGACCACCCGCACACCGCGGGCGTTCGGCGCCCACACGGCGAAACCGACCCCGCTGACCTCGGTTGTGCCGGTGCTGTCCGGGTAGCGGCGCACCCGCGCGCCGAGCGCCTTCCACAGCTGTTCGTGGCGGCCCTCGCCGATGAGGTGCAGATCCATCTCCCCGAGGGTGGGCAGGTGGCGGTAGGGGTCGTCGACGACGTGCGTGGCGTCGCAGTACCGGACCTCCAGCCGGTAGCCGGAGACGGCGCTGGTCGGCAGCGCCACGGCGAACACCCCGGCCGTGTGCAGCCGGGTGCATGCGAACCGCTCCTCTTCGGTGATGACGACCACGCTCACCGCGTCCGGCCGCAGGGCCCGCACGATCGTCCACTCCCCGTGGGGATGGGCACCGAGGATGTGGTGCGGGTCGTGGTGCGAGCCGTTCACCAGCCGTTCGAGCTCGGCGGCGGCGACGAGCAGGGGCGGGGGAGGCGACGTCGGGGTGTCCTGGCCGCCGGCGCCCCGCTTCGTCCCGCTCCGCTGCGCCGTGTCCCCCTCCGCTGCGCCGTGCTCCGCTCCGCTGTGCTCCGCGCTGCCGTGCTGGACCGCGGTGTGCTCGCCGCGGCCGGGCCCGCCGTCCCGGTACGCCGCTTCGGGATAGCCGCCGTCTTCGGGATACCCGGTGCCGTAGCCGGTGTCGCCGTGGCCGCTGCCCCGGCGGCCGGTGCCGCCGTGCCCGGCCATGGCCATGGCCGGCAGCGGGGAACGGGCGAGCCCGGAGCTGACGTCGCTCGGAAGACCGCTGGCGTCGCGGCGGCAACCGCCCGGGTGCCCCTCGTCGGCTCCACCTGCCGCGCTGTCAGGACCGATCATGGACAACACGCCATCCTTAGAACGTAGTCATCCGTCCGTGGAGGTCAGCCGTTCGACCGAACCGAGCGGGATCGGCAGCCACGATGGGCGGTGACGGGCCTCGTAGACGACTTCGTACACAGCCTTGTCGAGCTCGAACGCTCGCAACAGGGCAGCTTCCTCGCGTGGGTCGTGCCCGCGGACGCCGGCGTACCCGGTGCAGAAGGCGTCACGGTTGCGAGCCGCCCATTCCTGCGCGCGATATCTGAGTCCGGACTCGTCCTCCCGTTCCACCAACAGCGACCGTTCCAACAACAACGACTGGGCCGCGTAGTCGAATGATCGGAGCATGCCGGCGACATCACGATGGACGGACTGCAGCGCTGTGCGTTCTGCCAGCGGACGTGCCGGTTCACCCTCGAAGTCGAAGAGTACCCACCCCGAGTCCACCCGTAGCACCTGCCCCAGATGGTAGTCGCCGTGTACCCGCTGCAGGGCGACCGGTGACGTCTGGCGGGCGAGTGCGTCGTAGGCGGCGCGCAGCCCCGGCTCGAAGGCCCGCAGCCGCTCGACGGCCCTGATCGCGGCGTCCAGCCGCCCGTGCATCCCGGTGGCCTGCGCCTGCAGGGTCCCGGCGTCGCCGACAGCCGTGGGGAGCGTCTCGGCGATGATGCGGTGCACGTCCGCGGTGGCCGCGCCCAGCCGCTCGGACTCGGCCGCGAAGTCGCCGCCGACCTCGTCGGCGTGCAGGTCCGCCTCCGCGTAGAGGTCCCGGACGCTGGCGAGGGCGAGCCGCCAGCCCTCGGTGCCGCTGCGGAGGAACTCCTGCATGAACGCGAACGTGGCGCGCTGGCCGTCGAGAACACCGTCCAGCCAGGCCAGCGGCCGGGCCACGCTGGGGCTGCCCGCGTCGGCGAGCGCGCGGGTCATCTCCAGGTCCGGGTTCGTCCCCGGCCACAGCCGCCGGAAGACCTTCAGGATGTAGGCGTCGCCGTACACGACCGAGGTGTTGGACTGCTCCGCGCCGATCACGTGGGCGGGGAAGAGCTCGAGCTCCTCCAGCGTGTGCGGCACGAGCCCGTCGCGGGCCGTCCGGTCGCGGACGAACGCCAGCAGGGCGGCGCTGCCCTCCGGATCGTGCAGCCCGTCGTAGACCAGCCCGTCGGCGCACTTGCCGACGAAGAAGCCCTCGTGCCCGTAGGGCGCGTCCGGCCGCACCACCAGCGGTACCTGGTAGTGGTCGGCCGGACCACCATCGGTATAGCGGACCTCGACGACGAAGTGGCGCAGCAGGTCGGACAGGCGCACGTCGCGGACGACACGCAGGCCGGCCCAGGGCCGGCCCTTGCCGGCGAACCAGCGCTGCCGCGGCAGCCAGGGGGGCAGGAGGGCGACCAGATCAGAGTTGCCGCCCACCATCGTCGACCTCCTCGCGCCGTCACCACCTGGCGACCATCCTCGTGACGTGTACGCCCATCGTGACGTGTACGCCCTACCCTGCCGTATGTCTGGCCGGCCGGTACGTCCCGGCCCGTCAGGAGCCCAGTTCCCCCGCCCGGGTGAGCGCGAACCAGTAGTGCCCGTGCCCGGCCAGGGTCAACAGGTACGGCAGTTCCCCGATCGGCGGGAAGCGCACCCCGCCGAGCAGTTCGACCGGCACCATTCCGGTGAACCTGCGGAGATCGAGCTCCACCGGCTGGGCGAAACGTGACAGGTTGGCCACGCAGAGCACTCGGTCGTCGCCGAACTCCCGGACAAAGGCGAAAACAGACGGATTGGACGCCGGGAACTCCTCGAAACTGCCGAGGCCGAAGACCGGGTGCCGCTTGCGCACCTCGATCATCCGCCGGGTCCAGGACAGGAAGGACGTCGGCATCCGCTGCTCGGCCTCGACGTTGAGCGCCTGGTATCCGTACACCGGATCCATGATGGGCGGCAGGTAGAGCCGGGCCGGGTCGCTGGTGGAGAAACCGGCGTTGCGGTCCGGGGACCACTGCATCGGCGTCCGCACACCGTCCCGGTCGCCCAGGTAGATGTTGTCACCCATGCCGATCTCGTCGCCGTAGTAGATCACCGGTGAACCGGGCAGCGAGAGCAGCAGCGCGGTGAAGAGCTCCATCTGGTCGCGGCTGTTCTCCAGCAGCGGGGCGAGCCGGCGGCGTATCCCGATGTTCGCCTTCATACGCGGGTCCTTCGCGTACTCGGCGTACATGTAGTCGCGTTCCTCGTCGGTGACCATTTCCAGGGTCAGCTCGTCGTGGTTGCGCAGGAAGATGCCCCACTGGCAGTTCGGCGGGATCGCCGGTGTCTGCGCCAGGATCTCCGAGATGGGGTAGCGGGACTCCCGGCGGACCGCCATGAAGATCCGCGGCATCAGCGGGAAATGGAACGCCATGTGGCACTCGTCGTCGTCGCCGAAATACTGGACGACGTCGGACGGCCACTGGTTCGCCTCGGCCAGCAGCACCCGGTCGGCGTATTTGGCGTCGATCTCCTTGCGGAGCCGCCGCATGTACTCGTGGGTCTCCGGCAGGTTCTCGCCGTTGGTTTCCTCCCGTACGTAGAGGTACGGGACGGCGTCCAGCCGGAATCCGTCGATGCCGAGGTCCAGCCAGAAGCGCAGCACCTCGAGCATGGCCTCCTGGACGTCCGGGTTGTCATAGTTGAGGTCGGGCTGGTGGGAGAAGAAACGGTGCCAGTAGTACTGGCCGCGCACCGGGTCCCAGGTCCAGTTCGACTTCTCCGTGTCGACGAAGATGATCCGGGCGTCGAGGAACTTCTGGTCCGTGTCCGACCACACGTAGAAGTCGCCGTACGGGCCGTCCGGGTCGCTGCGGGAGGCCAGGAACCACGGGTGCTGGTCGGAGGTGTGGTTCATGACCAGGTCCGCGATGATCCGGATGCCCCGGCGGTGGGCCTCGTCCACCAGGTTGACGAAGTCCCCGAGGTCGCCGAACTCGGGCAGGATCCGGAAGTAGTCGGAGATGTCGTAGCCACCGTCCCGCAGCGGTGACTCGTAGATCGGCAGCAGCCACAGGCAGTCGACCCCGAGCCAGCTCAGGTAGTCGAGCTTGCTGGTGACCCCGCGCAGGTCGCCCGTGCCGTCACCGTTGGAGTCGGCGAAGCCCCGGATGAGGACCTCGTAGAAGACCGCCCGCTTGAACCACAGCGGGTCGCGGGATGGTTCGTCGGCCGGGGGCGGGACGGCACCCCCGGCCGACGTCCCGCCCCCGGCCTCTCCGGTGCCCTCGGTGCCCTCGGTGCCCTCGGTGTCCTCGGTGCTCCTGGCGCTCATGCCCGGCGCCGGACGTCGAGGATGTGGGCTGGTTCCGTCGCCGGGTCCAGCCGGACGTAATTCTCTTGCCCCCACGTGTAGTCAGCCCCGCTGATCTCGTCGTGAACATGGAAGGTCTCCCGCCACTCGAGGCCGAGGGCGGGCATGTCGAGACGGACGGTCGTCTCCCGGGCGTTGCGCGGATCCAGGTTGACGACGACCAGGACGCAGTCGTCGCCCGCCGCCCCCCCGGAGCGCTTGGAGAAGACGAGGAAATCGTCGCCATCGGCATGGTGGAAACGAAGGTTACGCAGCCAGTGCAGCGCCGGATGCTCCCTGCGTATCCGGTTCAGCCTGGCAAGATATGGTGCGAGTGAGCGTCCGTCCTGTTCGGCACCGGCCCAGTCCCGCGGCCGGTACTGGTATTTCTCGGAGTCCAGGTACTCCTCGCCGCCGGCCCGTACGGGAGCGTTCTCGAACAGCTCGTAGCCCGCGTAGACCCCCCACGACGGCGACATCATCGACGCCAGTACCGCGCGGATCCTGAATGCCGCCTCACCGCCCTCCTGCAGGTAGCCGGGCAGAATGTCGGGAGTGTTGACGAAGAAGTTCGGACGCATGTAGTGCGCGGTCTCCAGCAGCTCCCGGCCGTATGTCTCCAGCTCCGACCTCGTGTTGCGCCAGGTGAAGTAGGTGTACGACTGGGTGAAACCGACCCGCGCCAGCGCCCGCATCATGGACGGCCGGGTGAACGCCTCGGAGAGGAAGAGCACGTCCGGCTCGACCGACTTCACCTCGGCGATGAGCCACTCCCAGAACTGGACCGGCTTGGTGTGCGGATTGTCGACCCGGAATATCCGCACCCCGTGCGAGGTCCAGTACCGGACCACCCGCAGCACCTCGTGGTAGAGCCCGACCGGGTCGTTGTCGAAGTTGAGCGGGTAGATGTCCTGGTACTTCTTCGGCGGGTTCTCCGCGTACGCGATGGAGCCGTCGCTGCGCACGGTGAACCACTCCGGGTGCACCTTGGCCCACGGGTGGTCGGGCGCGCACTGCAGGGCCAGGTCGAGGGCGATCTCCATGCCCAGGGCGCGGGCCCTGGCGACGAAGTCGTCGAAGTCGTCGATCGTCCCCAGGCCCGGGTGGACGGCGTCGTGGCCACCGGCGTCACTGCCGATCGCCCACGGCGAGCCCGGGTCGTCAGGGCCCACGACCAGGGTGTTGTTCGGGCCCTTGCGGTTGACCTCGCCGATGGGGTGGATCGGCGGCAGGTAGACCACGTCGAAACCCATCGCGGCGACGGCGGGCAGCCGCTCGGCGGCCGTCGCGAACGTTCCGGAACGCGGCGGGTCCAGGCTCGCACCCTCGGAACGGGGAAAGAACTCGTACCAGCTGCCGAACAGGGCCCGGGGCCGGTCCACCCAGATCCGGTACAGGGGCGAGCGGGTGATGAGCTCCCGCAGCGGGCACCGGGTGAGCAGGTCGACCAGCGCCGGGTCGCACGCCGGCGCGATCCGCCCGTGCGGATCCGTCAGCGTGTCGTCGCGCAGGACGTCGACGGCGTGCCGGACCGCCGCCCGCCGGCTTTCGGGAATCCCGGGCAGGGCGCGCAGCAGGAGCCGGGCGCCGTCCTCGAAGTCCACCGACAGCTCGTCCGTGCTCTGGCCGGCGGCTGTCTTGACCTCGACAGCGTGCCGCCAGGTGGCCACCGGATCGGCCCAGGCCTCGATGCGGAAGCCCCACAGGCCCTCCGAGTCGACCCGGACCTCGGCTTCGTAACGATCAGTGCCCGCTGTGGCCTGCCGCATCCGGGTGAACGGGTTCCCGCGGCCGTCCGGGCCTGACAGCGCCACGTTGGCGCCGATCAGGTCGTGTCCGTCGCGGAACATCGTCGCGGCGACGGTGAGGGTCTCACCCTCGACGGCCCGCGACGGCCACTGCCCACAGGAGACGGCGGGGCTGACGTCAGAGATGACAACCCGGCCTATGGAACGTCCGATCATCGCCGCGACCTTATCCAGGTGGACCACCCCTTGATAGTCGGCCTCTCCTGTACCAGTTGGTGGCACCCCAACGTGAACAGCGTGGGGCCACCAGATGGGGGGGTGTTGGGGGTGCGGAGG
>NZ_CEVIVD010000026.1:24616-25679 GCF_982290655.1 Protofrankia sp. CiP1_Cm_nod3 | reverse complement strand
GTGTTGGGGGTGCGGAGGTGCTCCGCCGGGGGAGGAGGATGTCGGCATCGGATCGAAGTCTCCACGTTGATACGCGTTCGCGGCCGGGACCGGTGCCGGGCGCGTACCGGTCCGCCGCCATCGGTCCCGCTCCGGGATACCCGGGCCCGCCGGGTCCACGCGGGTGGGGCACCACCTGCCCGGCGCGCCTGCCACGCCGGCGGCCGCCCGCCCGCGCCGCGCCGCGCCGCCGGCCGCCGGCTGTCCCGGGGGCTGTCCCGAACGGGCGCGCACGTGCGTCCGGGAACCCTGGAGAGGTCCCGTTCGTCCCGCAGAACACAAGGCCCCATAACCCCACGTCGCCGTGGGCATGCGTGATCGAGTCCAGTAGGCTGCGTCGCGTTCGGTGCGGGGGGCGGCCAGGGCCCCGGAATACAGGAACAGCCCCGATCGCAATGACAGCAGGAGGAGCAAGTGGGAGTCAGCCTCAGCAAGGGCGGAAACGTTTCGCTGACCAAGGAGGCGCCCGGCCTGACCAGTATCGTCGTCGGCCTCGGCTGGGATGTCCGCAGCACGACCGGCGCTGATTTCGATCTTGATGCGAGCGCGATCGCCCTCGGATCCAATGGCAAGGTCCTCTCGGACAGTCACTTCGTCTTCTTCAACAATCTCAAGAGCCCGGACGGTGCCATCGAACATCAGGGCGACAACCTCACCGGCGAGGGCGAGGGCGACGACGAGGCGATCAACGTGAGTCTCGCCGGTCTGCCCGTGGAGGTCGACAAGGTGGTGTTTCCGGTTTCGATCTATGATGCGGACACGCGCCAGCAGAACTTCGGCCAGGTCCGCAACGCGTTCATCAGGATCGTCAACGGGGTGGGGGGCACCGAGATCGCGCGTTACGATCTCACCGAGGACGCCTCCACCGAAACTGCGATGGTCTTCGGTGAAGTCTACCGGCACGGCGCCGAGTGGAAGTTCCGGGCCGTCGGCCAGGGCTATGCCTCCGGGCTTGCCGGCATCGCCCGGGACTACGGAGTCAATGTCTGATCCTTCTGCCCTGACGCCCGGTCGTCGCGACCGG
>NZ_CEVIVD010000026.1:17143-24475 GCF_982290655.1 Protofrankia sp. CiP1_Cm_nod3 | reverse complement strand
CGGGCGGACGCCGTGCTGACGGCCCGTGCCCGTGTGCGGGGCGCCGGTGGTCCCGGTTTGGCCGGTTACCCGGCGGTGCCGGCTCGGCCGGTTACGATGCCCGGGATCGCGGTCAACGGCCAGGCGGCCCCGTGACTGTGCGGGGCACCCGTGGCGGGGTACCCGTAACTGTGCGGGGTAACTGTGCGGTCATGGTCAGGACATGGCCATGACCCGCGCCGCGCCCGGCCCGGGCCGACGCGCGGCTGACGTGATGCCTCGATGCTCCGGACCGGGGTCGAGGCGCGGTGGGTGGTGCTCCCGGTACCGCGCCAGACCCGGTCCGGAGGAAGGGTGCCTGTCCTCGTGCATGCCCTGCGAATCTTTGGTTGGTCGCTGGCGGTCACCGTGGTCGGTGTCGCGTTGGCCGGAGTGCTCGGCGGCCCGGAGACGGCCGCGATCGTCGCCATCCTGGCCGTGCTGGAGATAAGCCTGTCGTTCGACAACGCGGTCATCAACGCCACGATCCTGCGCCGGATGAACGAGTTCTGGCAGCGGATATTCCTCACCGTCGGCATCCTGATCGCCGTATTCGGGATGCGCCTGCTGTTCCCGATCGTCATCGTCGCGCTCACCGCGCATCTCGGCCCCATCGAGGTCTTCGACCTCGCGTTGAACAACCCGGACGAGTACGCGGCCCGGCTGCACGACGCGCATCCGGCCATCGCCGCCTTCGGTGGCATCTTCCTCTTCATGATCTTCCTGGATTTCATGTTCGACCCCGAACGTGACGTCCAGTGGCTCCGCTGGATCGAGGAGCCGCTGCGCAGGGCGGGGCACCTCGATGTGCTGTCGGTCGTGGTCGGGCTCGTCGCGCTCCTCATCGTCGCCGAGGCGTTCTCCGGTGACGCGATCCAGCAGGTGCTCACGGCCGGTGTCGCCGGTATCGCCACCTATCTGGGCGTGCGTGGTCTCGGTGAGTTCTTCGAGGCGCGCGGCCTGGGAGCCGACGACGATGACGCGCAGGACGCCGGGCAGGACGCCGACGACGCCACCGCGGTGGCTCCCGTGGGGACCGCGCCCGCGGCGGGGCCGGCCGGCGGCAAAGGCGGTCCCAACACGCTGGTCCTCGCGTCGGGGAAGGCCGCGTTCTTCCTGTTCCTGTACCTGGAGGTCCTGGACGCGTCGTTCTCCTTCGACGGCGTGGTGGGCGCTTTCGCGATCACTCAGAAGATCTTCGTCATCGCGGCCGGGCTCGGTATCGGCGCCATGTACATCCGGTCGATCACCGTCTACCTCGTCCGCAAGGGCACCCTGCAGGAGTATGTCTACCTGGAGCACGGCGCCCACTACGCCATCGGCGCGCTCGCGGTGATCCTCGCTGTCAGCATCGAGACCGAGGTCCCGGAGATCATCACCGGTCTCGTCGGTGTCGGGTTCATCGGAGTCGCCCTGATCTCCTCTCTGCTGCGCCGGAACAAGGAGCGGCGTGCCGGCGCGGACGAGGGCGACGGCCCGGACGAACGGCAGCGTGAGATCGTTACTGCCGGTTCATGACAGTCGTGCGTCCATGACAGCGCCGCCCATGGACGGCGGCGCCCATGACAGCGAAGATTCTTGATCGTGTATGTGCCACCACGGGGGTCACGGCGAGCCGGCGGCAGGGCCGGGACGACCACCACAAGGGAGCGGAACATGCCCATCGACTACAGCAAGCGCTCCACCGACTCATCCGCCGGTTCGTCCCCCGGCACGCCCGGGGTATCGCTGAACAAGGTGACTCTCACCAAGGGTGCACCTTCGGTCTCCCTGAGCAAGCAGGGCGGCGGCGGGCGGCTGCACGTCAACCTCAACTGGAACGCCCAGGGCGCGGCGGGCGCCGGCGGCAAGGGCGGCTTCCTCAAGCGGGTGCTGAGCGTCGGGCAGGGCGGGATCGACCTCGACCTGGCCAGCCTGTACGAGCTCACCGACGGCCGTAAGGGGGTCGTGCAGGCGCTCGGTAACGCGTTCGGCTCCCTCGACGCGCACCCGTACGTCCAGCTCGACGCCGATGACCGCACCGGTGCCTCCGCCGGTGGGGAGAACCTGTTCGTCAACCTGGCCCACGTCGCGGAGATCCGCCGTCTGCTGATCTTCGCTTTCATCTACTCCGGCGTCCCGAACTTCGACCAGGCCGGCGCGGTGGTGACCCTCACCCCGGCGCGGGGCGCGCCCATCGAGGTCCGGCTGGACGAGCGGGCCGGCAGCGCCCGGATGTGCGCGATCGCGCTGCTGACCAACCAGGGCGGCAACGACCTCATCGTGAGCAGGGAGGTGCGCTACGTCGGCAGCCACCAGGAACTCGACCAGGCCTTCGGCTGGGGACTGAACTGGACTCCGGGGCGCAAGTAGGCGCATGCGGACGAGTAGGAGAATATTGGGCGAATAGGCGTGTAAGGAAGGCGAACGGGCAACAGGGCCGGGAGCCAGGAGCATGATCAGGGGGACGACGGGATGTGGCTGCGCGCAGCCGGGGAGTGGAAGCGGACGTGAGCCGGCCGGTGCCGGTACCGCCCACGGGCGGTGGGCCCGTTTCGACATCCCGGCCACGGCACGGGCTGGTGGCCGGTACGCCACGTCCGGTGCCACCGGGTGACAACAGCGACGGGACGGGCCCGGCGGAACCGGGAGAGATCGTGGCCGGCACCGGGGATGCCGGGGATGACGGGCGTGACGGGCGTGACGCCCCGCCGGCCGTGCGGCCGGGGGACGCGACCGGCCCCGCGCCGGCCGATCATCCGCAGGCCGGCCTCCCGCCGGCCGGCCTCCCGCCGGCGGAGCCGGCCGTGACCATTGCCGCCGAGCCCGAGCAGCCCGCGGCACGGCCCCCCGCGGTTGGCGCGGCCGGCGGGATCGCTGACGGGCAGGAGGCCGCCGCCGGGGCCGCGGCTGAGGGCAGGGCCAAGGGCAAGAAGGGCAAGACCGGGACCGAGGGCAGGGCCGCGGACAAGACCGAGGACAGGGCCGAGGGCAGGGCCGCGGACGGGGCTGCCGCCGGGAACGCCGTCGGCGACGGCGACGCCGAGGGCCCCGCGGCCACCGCCGTCGCCGGCCGCCTGGACGAGCTGGCCCGGCGTCTCGAGGAGCTGGCCAGGCTCCGGCGTCACGACGCCGACCTGGTGGACCGCCTGCACGCCGAGAACACCCGGCTGCGGGCGGGTGAGCTGACCGAGGCGATGTCACCGTTGCTGCGGGGCCTGATGCGGCTGCACGACCAGATGACGAGCCTGGGCGCGGACGACGGCCAGAGCGTCGCCGGTATCCTGCGTACGCAGCTGTTGCAGATCATGGACGTCGCCGTGGACGTCCGTCCGTACACCGCGGTCGTGGGCATGCCCTTCGACCCGGCCCGGCACGTCGGCGTGCGCCGTATCGGTACGGACGACGCCAAGCGTGACCGGACGATCGCCCGGACCGTCAGACCCGGCTTCGTCCGCGGTGAGTCGATCGTGGTGCGCCCAGCCGAGGTGGAGGTCTTTCGGGCACACTAGGGGGCCGACAACAGCAGAAGGCCGACAAAGAGGGCCAACAACGGCGCGGCCATGGTTCTCGTGCGCCCGGTTCCCGGCCGGATCCGGGTGCCGGGGACCGGCCCGGTGGGCCCGGGGGCCTGGCGCCCCTGACCGTGGGCCGCGGCAGCGCGATGCTTTTCTTCGTGCGCCCGGGCCCTGGGCGGTGGCCGCGGTTTGGCGGAGGGAAGCTACATGACGCGGACGAAGGTGTTCGGGATCGACCTGGGAACGACGTACTCGTGTATCGCCCAGGTGGACGAGTACGGGCGCCCGGACGTCATCCGTAACATCGAGTCGCAGCCGACCACGCCGTCGGTGGTGCTCTTTGACGAGTCGCCCGGCGGCGAGGTCAGCTTCGTCGTCGGCACGCAGGCCAAGCGGCAGGCCCGGATCCGTCCGGACGACGTGGCGAGCCTGGTCAAGCGGCACATGGGCGAGGCGGACTGGCGGTTCGTCGT
Organism: Protofrankia sp. CiP1_Cm_nod3; assembly: GCF_982290655.1. NCBI lineage: Bacteria > Bacillati > Actinomycetota > Actinomycetes > Frankiales > Frankiaceae > Protofrankia > Protofrankia sp. CiP1_Cm_nod3. Next base: position 20,487 of record NZ_CEVIVD010000026.1, on the reverse strand, counting down.
CCACGGCGAGGAGTACAGCGCTCCCGCGGTGTCCAGCCTCGTGCTCAAGGCCCTGGCCGCCGACGCGCAGCGGGTGACCGGGACCCCGGTGACCGATGTGGTCATCACCGTGCCCGCCTACTTCGGTGACGAGGAGCGCAAGGCGACGAAGCTCGCCGGGACGCTCGCCGGGCTGAACGTCGTCGACATCATCAACGAGCCGACCGCGGCGGCCTTCGCCTACGGGTTCGCGCGGGGCGGCGCGGCGGAGTCCACCGTGCTGGTCTACGACCTCGGCGGCGGCACCTTCGACACCACGGTCATCCGGCTGTCGGAGAACGAGATCACGGTGGTTGCCACCGACGGCGACCACGAGCTGGGCGGCGCCGACTGGGACGCCGAGCTGGTGCGTTTCCTCGCGCAGAAGTTCATCGAGGCGCAGCCCGGCGCCGGCGACCCGCTCGACGACGTCTACGACGAGCAGGAGCTGCTGACCGCGGCGGAGGAGGCGAAGCTGGCGCTCTCGGGCCGGGAGAGCGTGGACGTGCTGGTGGTCCATGCCGGCCGGCGCACGAGCGTGACCGTCACCCGCGCCGACCTCGAGGAGATCACGGCGTCGTTGCTGCAGCGCACGCTCGACCTGACCGGCTCGGTGCTCGACCGGGCGAAGGAGCGCGGGGTCGACCACGTCGACGTCTGCCTGCTCGTCGGGGGGATGAGCAAGACCCCTGTCATCGCCCGGAAGCTGACCGAGAAGTTCGGCCTGGCTCCCCGGCTCGTCGATCCTGATCTCGCGGTGGCCAAGGGCGCGGCGGTGTTCGGGCAGAAGAAGGAGCTGGAACGCCAGGTCATCGACGATCTGGTCGCGAAGGGCAGGCTTGCCGAGGGGGAGGGCCTGGAGGCGGCCGAGGCGACCGACGTGCGGCAGGCGGCGTCCGGGGCGGCCGACAGCCTCGGGCTGGACATCACCGCCGTGGTGGACCTGGTGAAAACGAAGATCGTAAATGTGACCTCGCGCGGTTTCGGGATCCTCGCCGAGGACAGGGGCAAGACGGTCGCCGCCTTCCTAGCGCACCGCAACGACCCGTTGCCGATCGAGGTGACGCGGACCTTCTACACGGTCTCCGACAACCAGGCCGAGGTCGACATCCGCGTGTTCGAGCAGGGCACGAGCGCCGAGTCGCCCCTGCCGGAGGACAACAAGGTGATCGTCGAGGGCGCCATCGCCGGCATCCCGGGCGGCCATCCCCGCGGCACGCCCGTCGAGGTCACCTTCTTCATGCGCCCGGACCAGACCATCCGGGTCACCGCCACCCATCCCGGCGCGAAGGACCCCCTGCTCCTGCAGGTGAAGGCCGGGGTCGGCAGCGAGGCGATGCGGGACGAGGAGGGCAGGAAGGTCACCCTGCTCAAGCAGCGCGACTGACGGCCTGGAGGGTCTGCGGTGGATGCCGGCCGGCGCGGGCGCTGATCCGGACGGCCGGCATCCACCGCAGACATACCCACGGGGACACCCGTACCCACGCGGACACCCGCACCCACGCGGACACCCGCCGGGCCGTGTCTGTGTGAGGTGTCACCAGGAGCGGGCAGGTGCAGTTCTGGCCGGTGCATTGCCTCGTCCAGTACATATGGTGAACGTTCCAGGCCGCGCCCAGGACGGGCACGGGCTGTACAGACACGGGTTTCACCTGCCCCGCGGCAGGGACGGGACGAAGGTGGGACGGTGAGCGCGGCGTTCGACGGCAGCGGTTACCGCCAGCGTGTGCTGGCGGAGCTGCACCGCCGCTCCACGTTGGATCTCGATGACCCTTTTTTCGTCGCGGCCCTCGATCCGGATGCCGTCCACACCGACGCGCAGGTACGCGAGCAGCTGGCCGCCGTCATGGCCTTCCTGCAACGGCAGCGGGACGCGACCCGGTACGCGTCGCTCGCGGCGACGCTGGTGCGGCGGCGGGCGGAGTGGGAGGCGCCGCTGCTGGACGCCGCCACCCGCGACCAGCTCCGGGCCCGGGTGCTGGCGGCCCGCCAGGCCGGGCAGGCCGAACGGCTGGCGAAAGTGGCCCGCAATCTCGCTACCGTACGTGAGCGTTTCGGCGGGGTGCCGCGTTCCCGGGTGGCCGGGCTGCGCCGGCTGGCGGCGGCCGACGGGGTGACCACCGAGCAGTTCGACGCGGTTCTCGCCGGCGAGCAGGTGATCGAGGACGGCTGGGGGGACGGGGCCGAGCCCCTCGCCGCGGGGGTGCGCCGCCAGATCCGGGACCGTCTGACCGAGCTGCGGCAGCTGCGGGTGGGCAGCAGGGCCGCCACCGCCTCCCTCTGGGCCTTCCTGGGGGTCCCGGCCGGCTCGCCGCCGGAACGGATCAGGGCGGCCTACGAGATCGCGCTGGAACGCAACCAGCGGCGCCCGCACGACCACGAGAAGACGGTGATCGCGGATCTGCTCGCGCAGGTGCGCACCAGGCTGCTGGACGGGGATCCGGCCGCCTACACCGCCGGCCTGGCCGCGGACGCCCGGGAGGAGATCCGGGGGCGGGTCGAGGAGCACATCGTTCTCGACGGCGAACTGGGACCGGCCGCGTTCGAGGGGCTGGTGCGGGAGATCCTCTCGAGCGGGTCGGGCCTGTCCACGGCGCAGGCCAAGACCCTGCTGCTCGGCGTCGCCCGGGAGCTGGGCGCGGCCGTGACGACCGGGGTCTTCCTCGACTATGTGGTGTGCGCGCAGTGCTGCCGCCCGGAGCCGGTGGACGGCTCGCGGATCTGCCGTTACTGCGACACCGAGCTGTACACCGCGTGCCCCTCGTGCGGACGGGAGACCGAGGCCGCCGCGGTGGCCTGCCGTTCCTGCGGGCAGAGCGTGCGCCAGGCACGGGAGGCCGCCCAGGCCGTGTCCGCCATCCGCCGGGCGCTGGGCGCCGGCCGGGCCCGCCAGGCCGGCGAGCTGCTGGCCGCCGTCCGCCCGGTGCTGGCGCTGCTCGACGGTGCCACCGCGCGGGAGGCCGAAGAGCTCGACGCACGGGTGCAGGCGGCGCTGGCCGCCGCCGACGCCGGCTGGCGGGCGCTGGTGGACAACCGTGAGGCCCGGCGCGCGGACGCCGCCACCGACGGGGCGCGGTGGCTGGTCTCCCACGCCCGCGACGTGCCCGGCCCGGACGGGCGCACCCCCGAGGAGGTGCTCGCCGAACTCGCCGCCCATCAGGACGTCATCCACCGCCGGGTCGCCGCGGCCCGGGTGCTGCCCGCCCCCGACCAGGAGAGTGCCCTGGCCGCGGTGCTCGCCACGGCGGCGGACAGCCGCGAGGCACTGGCGGCGCTGGCCGCGCTGCCCCTCGACCCGCCCCGGGAGCTGACCGCGGCCGAGCAGG
>NZ_CEVIVD010000026.1:0-16615 GCF_982290655.1 Protofrankia sp. CiP1_Cm_nod3 | reverse complement strand
CCCGGAGCGGATGGTCGCGTCGGAACACAGCCTGGGCACCACCGGGTCCACGGAGCTCGTCGACGCCGGGGTACCGGTGGGGCTGATGGTCCGCTACGAGGTGACCGCGATCGCCGGCAGCCGGCGGTCGGTACCGGTACGCACACCCGGGCTCGTGGTCATGCGGGATGTCACCGAGCTGCGCGCGGAGCAGATCGGTGACGCGGTGAAGCTGTCCTGGCGCCTGGACGGCCCGGTGGACGCGGTCACGATCGAGCGGGCCGTGGACGAGTCGTCGCCGGTGCGGCTCCCGACGCGGCGGATCAGGGCGAACGCCGGCCAGTACGTCGACTCCACCGTCCAGGCAGGTGTCACCTACCGCTATCAGGTCTACGTCGAGTTCCACGACGCGGGCGGTGTTCCCGCGCGCACGGGCGGGGCGTCGACCATGGCGACGGTGATCCCGCGTCCACCGGCGATCCGTGATCTGCAGATCACCGCCGCCGCGGGCCGCACCATGCTGCGCTGGAACGCGCCGGTGGGCAGCGAGGTGCGGATCTACGCGGTGCCCTCGAGCGGAGGGCAGCCGAGCTCGCGGTCGGGTCTGTCGAGCTCGCCGCCGGGCCTGCCGCCGGGGCATCCGCTCGCGGCCGAGGACGCCGAGGTGGATCTGGCGCGGATCGTCGATCCGGCCCGGCTGGTCGGGTCCAGCGACAGCGGCCACCTGGTCGACCTGTCGGCGGCCGGCGAGCTGGAGTACGTCCCGGTGACCGTGCTGGCCGGCCGGGCCGTGGTCGGCAGGGCGGTCCGGCACCTGGTCGTCGGGGAGATCACGGAGCTGCGTGCCGACGACCGCGGCGAGGAGATCGTGCTGTCCTTCCGGATGCCGCCGGGGATCACCGAGGCCCGGGTCCTGTGGCGCCGGGACCAGCCGCCGACCGGGCCCGGCGATCCCGAGGCCGAACAGGCGAAGGTCACCAGCGCGAGCCTGGAGATGAAAGGCGGCTGGCACCTGGCCGCGCCGCCGGACGGCTCGGCGTATTTCATCGTCTGCTATCCGCTGGTACGCATCGGCGGGACGCTGGCCGCGGTACCGCCCGGAACGGGCATCCTGGCCCGGCTGGCGGTCCGGGCGGAGCGGGATGCCCGTCCGGATCCGCCGCTCCATGTGGGCCTCCCGGCCCCGGCGGCCGGTGACCAGGAGGAATGGGCGTCCGCGCATCCCCCGGCCCTCGCGGATCCCCCGGCCCTCGCGGATCCCCCGGCCCTCGCGGATCCGGTGGCTTCCGGTGGCCAACGGGCCACCGGGAGCGCGGGAGCCGCCACGGGCCCGCCGGCCGGGACCGGCTCGCCGGCCCAGCCGGACCAGCAGCCACCGCAGGAGCGGCCACACCAGGAGCAGCCGCGGCAGGAACAGCGGGAGCAGCCGCAGCAGCAACAGATACAACAGGATGCGGCGACGGTCAGTTATATGGTGGCTCGGGTGGGCTGGCGTCGTCGTACGTTGCGCGTACAGGTGCGCGCGGACGGGCTGCTGCCCGAGTTGCTGCTGGTCGCCCGGTCCGGAACGATCCCGCCGCAGACCCGGGAGGACGGGCAGGTGCTCGCCCGGGTGCCCGCCCACGAGGCGGCACATACACCCGGTGAGCACACCGTGGAGGTCCCGCTGGACGGCGCGCGGCTGCCGTGGGGCATCCGGCTGCTTCCGGGCCCGCAGGCCGCGCAGGTCGTGCTGCGGCATCCTCCGGACGACGCCCTGGTGCTGCGGTGAACCCGTCCGCCCGGCCGTCACGGGCAAGCGTCCCGCTATTGCGCGTCGCGAATAACGCGCAATAGCGAACGGATCAGCGGTGAATGTATTGGGCGGCGGGTAATCGGATAATGCGCGCCCGGCATGACACGCCGCGCCCACGGTCACCGGCCGGCGGCGTGGTGTGCGCGGATACCCGGGCGCGGGTGGCCCGGCGGCCGCCTGATTCGTCATGGTGATCCGCCGGGCTGGCCGACCTGCCCTGATACCTTGCCGCGGGCAGTCGGCGGCCCGGCCAGCGGTCGGTGGCGATCTCGTTCGCCACGGTCGTGGTCATGTGAAAACAGGTTGTCCAGCCGATGACAACAGCGTGCGGGATTTCGGCGCCGGTGGCGGTGGCTGTAGGTTCTGGCCAGTCCGGCGCCCCGCAAATGACGATGTGCGGCCGCCCCGATCAGTGAACGGTCCGACGACAGGGGGTTCGACCGGTGCGTCACTTCGGTTTCCTGGCCGCGGACCGGGCGGATGCGCTGTTTCACCGCCTGCCCGAGGAGATTCCGCCGGCCGCGGACCGCCTGTTGGTGGCAACGGCGCTCGGGGCGACTCTTTACGCCCCGGGCACCCGCCCGACGCTGGCCGCGGACGTCCGCCGCCAGGTGTCCGCCGGGGTGACGTCGATGGTGCTCTGCCTGGAGGACGCCATCGCCGACCACGAGGTCCCCGCGGCCGAGGCGAACATCATCACCGCGCTGCGCGACCTGGGTGGGAATCCGCCGGCCACCGCGGGCGGGCCGCCGTTGCTGTTCGTCCGCGTGCGTGACACCGACCAGATATCGCGCGTCGTCGCCCAGCTCGACGCCGACGCGTCGGGGATGCTCGGCGGTTTCGTGCTGCCCAAGTTCGATCCCGAGGGCGGCGTGGCGGCGCTGGCCGCGGTCGTGCGGGCCTCCGACCGGCTCGCCCGGCCGCTGTGGGCGATGCCCGTGCTGGAAAGCCCTCAGATCATCTTTCGCGAGACCCGGGAGCGGACGCTGCTGGGCGTGCGCGACCTCGTCGACAAGCACGCCGACATCGTTCTTGCCGTGCGTATCGGCGCGACCGATCTCTGTGGCCTGTTCGGGCTGCGCCGGGACCGTGATCTGACCATCTACGACATCGCGGTGGTGCGGGACTGCATCGCCGACATCGTCAACGTGTGCGGCCGCGGTGGGGAGCACGTGGTGAGCGGGCCGGTCTGGGAGTACTTCGCGCAGCCGGAACGGCTCTTCGTCAGCGCGCTGCGGGTCACGCCGTTCGAGGAGGCCGACCTCGTCGGCGACAGCGCGGACGGCGCGCGGATGCGTTCCCGGCTCGTCTCCGCCGATCTCGACCGGCTCATCCGCGAGGTCGTGCTCGACAAGGCCAACGGGCTGCTCGGCAAAACAGTGATCCATCCCAGCCATGTGCCCGCCGTACACGCCCTGCACGTGGCCACCCACGAGGAGTACACGGACGCGATGGCGATTCTCGCGGACGACAGCGGTGGCGTGCGTCCGAGCCGCTACGCGAACAAGATGAACGAGCTGCGGCCCCACCGGGCCTGGGCCGAGGGGGTGCTGCGGCGGGCCCGGGCCTTCGGCGTCCTGCGCGAGGGGCACACGTTCGTCGACGTGCTGGCGGCGACCAGCGCACTGTGACCGGCAGTGCGCGGGCGAGCGCCCGGCGGGCGGGTGGCCGCCACCGGACGGGTGGCCGCAACTACCGGAACTGGTGAAGACCCCGCTGGCGATGCCGGCCGGGGTGCTGCTGAGGACGGAGGTCGTGTGAGTCTGGCGGATGGTGCCGCGGTGCCGTCGAACGGTTCGGGATGGCTGTGGGACGAGCTGGGGCTCGATGTCCGGCTGCGGGCCGACGTGGTCGGCGGGGGGCTGGACGCAATGGTGGGCCTTGCGCTGCGGCGCAACCCCAGACGGGCCCATCTGCTGGTCAGCCGGGTGCTCGGCAAGCATCTGCCGGTACGCCCGGCGCGGTCGGTCGCGGCCGGCCATCTGCTGGCCGCGCGGGTCCGCGCCGACCAGCGGGCGGCCGGGGGCGATGCCGCGGCGGTGGCGCCGCTGGTGCTCGGCTACTGCGAGACCGCCACCTCGCTCGGGCACACCGTGGCCGACGGCCTCGCCGGCTGCGACTACCTGCACACCACGCGCCGGGTCGTTCCTGGTGCCACCACGCTGCTGGACTTCGACGAGGCGCATTCGCATGCCACCTTCCACTGGTTGATGCCGAGCGATCCCGAGCTGGTGCGGGCGCCCCGGCCGCTGGTGCTCGTCGACGACGAGCTGTCCACCGGCCGGACCGCCCTGGGCACGATCCGCGCGCTGCACGCGTTCGCGCCCCGGCCGTCGTACACGGTGGCCACGCTTTTCGACGCCCGGCCGGCGCCGGCCCGCCGCGCCTTCGACGAGCTCGCGGAGCGTCTCGGCGTGTCCGTACGGGTGGTGTCGCTGCTGGCCGGGGAGGTGACCGTCCCGGACGACGTGACCGCGCGCGCCGAGCGGATACGAGCCCGGTACGGCGCCGGCGCCGGCGCCGGCGCCGACGCCGACGGCAGCCGGCCATGGTCCTGCGGGGAGCCCGCTCCGGTGCGCCGTGTGACACCCGACTGGCCTGACGATCTTCCCGACGGCGCCCGCCATGGCTGGTCACGGCCGGACCGGGCGCTGCTCGCCGAGGTGGCGCCGCTGGTCGCCAAGGACGTGGCCGAGGCGCTGAACAGGCCCTCGGGCCGCGTTCTCGTGCTCGGCACCGAGGAGCTCATGTACACACCGCTACTTATCGGTGACGCGCTCGACCGGATCGTCCCTGGCGAGGTCGTCTACCACTCGACGACCCGCTCACCGGTCCACCCGATCGACGCCGACGGCTACGCGATCCGCTGCGCGCGGACCTTTCCGGCGCCTGACGACCCGGGCCGGGCCAGCCATGTGTACAACGTCCGGCCCGGCCTGTACGACGACATCGTCGTGGTGGTCGACTCGGCCGCGAACGGGCGGGCCGCCAGCGGGACGGCCGGGGCGAGCGTGTCAGGGGCGGCCGACGTGTCGGGGATGGCCGGGGTGCTGCGCCGGTGCGCGCCGGTCACCGTGGTCACGATCCCGACGCGGGGGCCGGCCGGCCGGCCGCTGGCCCTGTCGGCCGACAGCGCCGGGGGTGCGCGTTGACCGGGAGCGCCGGGAGCGCCGGGAGTGCCGGGAGCCCCGCAGACGCGTCCGGGAGCGCGGTGCGGCCGGTCATCCCGGGAACGGTGGGCTCGGGCTCCTACGACCCGGCGGACGTCACCTTCCTGTTGAAGGACCTCAGCGACATCCCGCTGGAACGCCCCACCGAGGACCGCGAGGAGGACTTCTCCAAGGGCCGCCACTACTCCGAGGACCTGCCGGTCGAATACGAACCGTCGCAGGCCTACCTTGCCCTGTTCGAGGATGCCCTGGCCCGCTCGGCGGTACGGGTCGCCACCGCGGTCGGCATCGCCACCGAACTCGTGCTCGCGGGCAGAGGAGAGCCGGTCATCGTGTCGCTGGCGCGGGCCGGCACGCCCGCCGGCATCCTGATGCGGCGCTGGGCCCGCTGGCGGCACGGGCTCGACCTGTCGCACTATTCGGTCTCCATCATCAAGGACCGGGGGCTCGACGAGAACGCGATGCGCTGGATCCTCGCTCGGCACGACCGGCGCAGCCTCCAGTTCGTCGACGGCTGGACGGGCAAGGGCGCCATTCTCCGGGTGCTCGAGACCGCCGCCCGCGGCCTCGGGCTGGACGCGTCCATGGCGGTCATCTCCGACCCCGGCCACTGCACATCCCTGTACGGGACGCGGGACGACTTCCTGATCCCGCACAGCTGCCTGAACTCCACGGTCAGCGGCCTGGTGAGCCGGACGGTGCTGAACCGGTCGCTGATCGGCCCGGCCGACTTCCACGGGGCGAAGTACTACCGGCACCTCGCCGACCGGGACTACTCCCGCCGTTACGTCGAGACCGTTGCCGAGGCGTTCCCCGCCGCGTCGGCCGCGGTCGCGGACGGCGTCTCGCGGCCGGCGGAGCGCACCCCGACCTGGGCCGGCTGGCAGGCGGTCGAGACGCTGGCGAAGGAGTACGGGATCGACAACATCGGCCTGGTCAAGCCCGGGGTCGGCGAGACCACCAGGGTGCTGTTGCGCCGGGTGCCCTGGAAGGTCGTCGTCACCCCCGAGCGGCTGGCGGAGCTGCCTCATGTCCTGTCCCTGTGCGAGGCCAAGGGCGTGCCCGTCGAGGAGAGGGCCGACCTGCCGTACTCGTGTGTCGGGATCATCAAGCCGCCCGACGGCACGCCCGACCGCGCGCTGTTCACCAGGCCGTCGTGACAGGGTGTTTCGTCGCCATGAGATGTTCCATCGCGCAGGCTGTCCAGCACCTGAAGGATCAGGGTTTTCCGGGGGATCGGCCCGCGTGCCCTGATGGTGGCACGCAGCTCGCTGACCGTCACCAGGTGTTGCTGGACGGCGGACGCGATGATGTCGTACACGGCTTCCGGCCGCTGCGCCCAGTTGGCCATGTCCACGACGGAGCGGGCCAGCCTGGTCCGTCGTGGACGCAGGTGGGGGTGCACGGCGTCGGGGCCCAGCCGGGCGCTGTGGTGAACGACGACGCCCGGCCGCGGGGCGGGATGCCGCCCGGCCGGCACGACGATGGTGATGTGCTCGTCGTCGAAGCCGCGCAGGCCGCCCATGGCGGCCGCGGAGGCGCCGCCGACGACGGCGTGCGGCCCGATGGACTCGACCGCGCACCACAGCAGCTGCATCCGGGTGGGCGGCTGCGGGCGGGTCACGAGCACACCCGGCATGGGGCGCTGCCAGCGTCCGGTCCGCACCTGCCAGTGAATCGTCGAGCGGCTCGTGCCGGCGGCGACGACGGCGCGGACGGCGATGACGCCGCACTGGCTGTCGGCGGCCTGCTGCCAGGGATACCGCCGCCAGGAATCCTGCTGCCGGGGATGCTGCCGCCAGGGATCCTGGTGCCAGGAATCCTGCTGCCAGGGATGCTGCTGCCAGGGATGCTGGCCGGGGTCCGGGGCCATGTCTGTCAGGCTCGCAGCCGTGCCGGCCGGATGGAACAGCGCGCGGCGGCCTGTGGACAACTGCCACCCACCCGAGCGGGCTGTGGACAGGCCCCGGCCCGTCCGGTTCCCGTGTCCGGACGGTTCCCGTGTCCGGACAATGCGTGTGATTGCGCGGCATGTCGGCCGGCCCGTGGCGTAGAGTCGGGCCATCAGCACATGGACGCCCGCGCCGTCCCCGGCCGCGGCCCTGCCGGGCGCGCGCTGGGTCGTCGCCTGTGATCTCGACCAGACGCTGATCTACAGCAGGCGTTCCTTCCGGCTCCCGTCCGGTGCGGTCGAACCCGAGCTGGTCACTGTGGAGCACATCGACGGCGAGCCCGCCGCGTTCTGCACCGCCGCGTCCGCCGAACTGATCGCCAGGCTGCACGCCGCGGCGACCCTCGTTCCGGTCACCACCCGTACCCGGGCACAGTACGAACGGGTCGATCTCGGTGTCCGCCCCCGGTACGCGATCACGACCAACGGCGGCCACCTGCTGGTGGACGGCCGTCCGGACGAGGCCTGGGCGGCCCGGATCCGGGAGCGGATCGCCACCCGTGCCCGCCCGCTCGCCGAGGTGTGGGCCATCGCGCAGCGGCTCGCCGCCGACGGCTGGGTCCGGGTGAGCCGGGTCGCCGACGGCCTGTTCGTCTACCTCGTCGCCTACGAGCGTGACGGCATCCCCGACCTGTCCGGCCTCGCGGCGGGCCTGGCGGCCGATGGCTGGGGCCTGTCCGTCCAGGGACGCAAGGTCTACCTGGTACCGGCCGGGCTGACCAAGCAGGCGGCCCTCGCCGAGGTGATGCGCCGGGCCGCGCCGGCAAGGCTCGCCGCCGCGGGGGACTCACTGCTGGACGCGGGCATGCTCGCCGCCGCGGACCTCGCCGTCCGCCCCGCCCACGGCGAGCTGGACGAGCACCGGTGGACGCACCCGAACCTGCGGGTCACCACCGTCTCGGGCCTGCGCGGGGGGCAGGAACTGCTCGAGATCCTCGAAGCCGGGCTCGCCGCCGCGGGACCGGCACCTGCGCCTGGGCCTGCGCCTGGGCCTGCGGCTGGGCCTGGCCCCGGCCGCTGAGCCGGCCGCGCGCCAGGCCGGAGACGTCACGATCACGCTTGTCGCGCACGGCGGCGCTTTTCGTGCGTCCGCGGGCTGTCAGGCCCGCGCCGCCCAGGCGTCCGTTGCGATCTGTAATCATCTGTTACGTTAATCCTAATTCAGGAACAGTACGGTACTGTTTTGGAACGTGGTCGGCGGCGGGAGGGGGTCACGACCATGGCGGTGTCGGCACGCCTGGGTGGCGCCGTACGTGGGCGTCCCCGCGACGAAGCCCGTGAGCAGGCCATTCTGCACGCCGCGCTCGAGCTGCTCACCGAGGTCGGCTACGAGCGCATGAGCATGGTCGCCGTCGCGGCCCGGGCTCGGGCGAGCAAGGCGACGATCTACCGGCGCTGGGCGGGCAAGGACGAGCTCGTCGTCGAGGCGATCCGTCGCCAGGCGGTCGACGACGTCGTCATCGCGGACACCGGCAGCCTGCGCGGCGACATGATCGATATCATCCGTCAGAAGGTCAGGCGCCTGGCCGACGGCGGTGCCGCCCTGATGGCCGGTGTCGTGCTGGCCATGCGCGACTCCGCGGCCCTGGCGGCGGCGCTGCGGGCCCAGATGCTCGGGGACGGGCGTGGTCTGGCCGCCCTCATCGTGCAGCGGGCCGTCGACCGGGGTGAGCCGTGTTCGCCGACAGCCGTCGGCGTCTTCAACGAGCTGGTTCCCGCTGCGATCTTCTTCCGCCTCCTGATCACCGGTGAGGCCCTGGACGATGCGTTCATTCATCATCTGGTCGACGACATCCTGTTGCCGCTGATGACAGTGGGCCGCTGAATGTTCCCGGGCATGCACGGCACGCCGGCGCCGCGGCGGAAACATGATCGAACCTTTTTCACCGTATTGACGCACAGGCGGCACCGGCCGTCGGCGGCGTGCGGGAAACCACGCGCGCAACCGTGCGGGAGGCGAAGAGGACATCATCCCGCCGCCGGTTCCGGCCGGAGCGGGGCGGCGTTCGGCCCGGCCGCCCAGGCCGAGGCCCTGATCGCGGGATACACGACCGCGTTCATGTGGAGCGCGGTAATATTTTTCGCCGCGTTCCTCGTGATCCTCTTCCTGCTGCGCGCCGGCCGGGGCGAACTGCCGGCCGACGGGGTGCCGGTTCACACCGTGTAACGGTCGGCGCGACTGTTGGAAAGCGCCGGGGTACTGACCGCTGTATACGGCCGGCACTTCGTGGTACACCCAATGCGGGCGAGACGACAACGAGACGACATCGCTTCCGGAGATCCAAAGGTAGCGTGATCGTGTTCTTTTCCGCGCTGCCGGCGGCACCATCCCCGGATCATCAGGGTCCCCGGACCATCAGGAGGGCATGTGACCAGCACGGCGGACGGTACCGGTCTGGACGCTGTCGGTACTGACAGCGTCGGTACCGACGAGCTCAGCCTGGAGCGCGAACTCGACCAGTTGCTGGCGGTGGAGCGTTTCGACCCACCGCCCGGTTTCGTCTCCCGCTGGTACCAGGCTTCCGACGCCGCCGCGGCCGCCGCCGATCCGGTGGCCTTCTGGGCGGAGCGGGCCCGCACCCTGCTGGACTGGGACACGCCGTTCACAACCACGCTGGACGACAGCAACCCGCCCTTCTACCGCTGGTTCAGCGATGGCCGGCTCAACGTCTCGGCGAACTGCCTGGACCGGCACGTGGCCGCCGGCCGCGGGGACAAGGTCGCCTTCCACTGGGTCGGCGAGGAGGGCGAACGCCGCCGGGTGACCTACTCCGACCTGCTGGCCGACACCCAGCGGCTGGCCAACGGGCTCAAGGAGCTGGGGGTCGGCAAGGGTGACGTCGTGGGGATCTTCCTCCCGATGATCCCCGAGGTCGCGGTGGCGATGCTGGCCTGCGCCCGTATCGGCGCGGTGCACAACGTCGTCTTCGGTGGCTTCGCCCCGTCCGCCGTGCGCGAGCGGATGGAGGTCTCCGACGCCAAGGTCCTGATCACCGTGGACGGCGCCCGCCGCAAGGGCCGCACCGCCCCTGTCAAGGAGGCCGTGGACGCCGAGCTGGGCGATCTGAAGGCCCTGGAGCACATCGTGGTGGTCCGTTCCACCGGGATCGCGGCGCCGATCCGCGAGGGCCGGGACGTCTGGTACCACGAGCTGCTCGAGCGGGCCGACCCGGTGTGCCCGCCGGAGCCGCTGGACGCCGAGCATCCGCTGTTCATCCTGTACAGCTCCGGTTCCACGGCCAAGCCCAAGGGCATCCTGCACACCACCGGGGGGTACCTGACCGGGGCGACGTACACCCACCGGCTGGTCTTCGACCTCGACGCGGACTCCGACGTCTACTGGTGCTCGGCGGACGTCGGCTGGATCACCGGCCACTCCTACATCGTCTACGGGCCGTTGTCCAACGGCGCGACCAGTGTGATGTTCGAGGGTGCCCCGGACTATCCCGACCGGGACATCTGGTGGAAGATCATCGAAGAGTTCAAGGTCACCATCTTCTACACCGCTCCGACCGCCATCCGGACCTGCATCAAGTGGGGCCCGCAGTACCCGGGCCGGCACGACCTCTCCTCGCTGCGGCTGCTCGGCACGGTGGGGGAGCCGATCAACCCCAAGGCGTGGCTGTGGTACCACAAGGTGATCGGCGGCGGCCGCTGCCCCATCGTCGACACCTGGTGGCAGACCGAGACCGGCGCCATCCTGATCTCCCCGTTGCCCGGCGTGACGCCGACCAAGCCGGGCTCGGCCACCACGCCGCTGCCGGGGATCTTCCCCGCCCTGCTGTCCGAGGACGGCAAACCGGTGACCGAGGGCACCGGCATCCTGGTGATCACCAAGCCGTGGCCGTCCATGCTGCGCACCCTCTACCGGGACGACGAGCGGTACGTGCAGACGTACTTCTCCCGGTTCGGCCGGGACGTGTACGTCGTCGGCGACGCCGCCAGGCTGGACGCGGACGGCTACTTCTGGATCATCGGCCGGATCGACGACGTGATCAACGTGTCCGGGCACCGGCTGTCGACCGCCGAGGTCGAGTCGGCGATCGTCTCGCACGAGTCGGTGGCGGAGGCCGCGGTCGTGGCCCAGTCCGACGAGCACACCGGCCAGGCCATCGTGGCCTTTGTCACGCTCACCGGCAACCAGCTCGGCGACGACGCCACCGTCGCCGAGCTGCGCGAGCACGTCGCCACCCGGATCGGCAAGCTCGCCCGGCCCAAGCGGGTGATCTGGGCGGACGACCTGCCCAAGACCCGGTCCGGGAAGATCATGAGGCGGCTGCTGCGGGACATCGCCGAGGGGCGCGAGCTCGGGGACGTCACGACGCTGCGGGATCCGGACGTGATGGCCGCCCTGGCAGGCAAGATCGCCCAAGCCGGCCCGGACGACTGATGAGGCCACCGGCCGGATCATCCGCCTCCGGTCGCGAGCCCCCCGGTGGGAGAAGCCCGTCCGAGCTGTCTAGGCTGACCATTTCGTGAGAGCCCTTCGACGCTTCACCGTCCGCGCGCAGCTCCCCGAGCAGCTTCACCCGCTCGGGGAGCTCGTCCTCAACCTCCGCTGGTCGTGGCACCCGGAGACGCTGGATCTCTTCGAGTCGGTCGATCCCGAGCTGTGGCGCACCTGCAAGGGAGATCCGGTGCGCCTTCTCGGCGAGGTCGACCATGAGCGCCTCGAAAGCCTCGCAGCCGACCGCCGCTTCGTCCGCCGCCTTGACGACGCCGCTGACGACCTGCACGAATACCTGACCGCGCCGCGCTGGTACCAGTCGCTGCCCGACGCCCCGCGCGCGATCGCCTACTTCTCGCCGGAGTTCGGCATCACCGAGGTGCTGCCGCAGTACTCCGGCGGCCTCGGCATCCTCGCCGGCGACCATCTCAAGACCGCCAGCGACCTGGGCGTGCCGATCGTGGGGGTGGGCCTGCTCTACCGGGCCGGCTACTTCGTCCAGTCGCTGTCCCGGGACGGCTGGCAGCAGGAACGCTATCCCGGCATCGACCCGCACGGCCTGCCGCTGACCCAGCTCACCGACGCCGCCGACGACCCCGTGAAGATCACGCTCGGGCTGCCCGACGGGCGCACCCTGCACGCCCAGATCTGGAAGGCGCAGGTCGGCCGGGTGCCGCTGCTGCTGCTCGACTCCGACGTCGAGGACAACCAGCCGGCCGAGCGGGGCGTGACCGACCGGCTCTACGGCGGCGGCACCGACCACCGCCTGCTCCAGGAGATGCTGCTGGGCATCGGCGGGGTGCGGGCGCTGCGGGCCTACTCGGCGGTGTCCGGCGCCCCGGAGCCGGAGGTGTTCCACACCAACGAGGGCCATGCCGGCTTCCTCGGCCTGGAGCGCATCCGGGAGCTGACCGCGACCGGCCTGAGCTTCGACGAGGCGTTGGAGGCGACCCGGGCCGGGACGCTGTTCACCACCCACACCCCGGTGCCGGCCGGGATCGACCGGTTCCCCCGCGACCTGGTGGCCCGCCACTTCGGCGCGGACAACGTCTGGCCCGGTGTGCCCGTCGAGCGGGTGCTCGAGCTCGGCGCCGAGTCCGACCCGAACGTGTTCAACATGGCGCACATGGGCCTGCGGCTGGCCCAGCGCTCCAACGGGGTCTCCCGGCTGCACGGGATCGTCAGCCGGGAGATGTTCGCCGGCCTGTGGCCGGGCTTCGACCCCGACGAGGTCGCGATCGGCTCGGTCACCAACGGTGTTCACGCGGCCACCTGGGTGTCCCGGAACGTGATCGAACTGGCCGACCGGGAGCTTGGCCCGTCCCCCCTCGACGACGGGGGCGAGGGCTTCGCCAAGATCTCCCAGATCTCCGACGAGGCGGTCTGGGCGACCCGCCGTGAGCTGCGGGAACGCCTCGTCGCCGAGGTCCGCCGCCGGCTGCGGGCGTCCTGGCTGCAGCGCGGCGCCGCCCCCGGCGAGCTGGACTGGGTCGACGGCGTGTTCGACCCGGGAATCCTCACGATCGGGTTCGCCCGCCGGGTGCCCTCCTACAAGCGGCTGACCCTGATGCTGCGCGACCCCGAGCGGCTGACCCGGCTGCTGCTGCACCCGCAGCGCCCGGTCCAGCTGGTCATCGCCGGCAAGGCGCACCCGGCCGACGACGGCGGCAAGCAGCTCGTCCAGCAGATCGTGCAGTTCTCCGACAACCCGGAGGTCCGCCACCGCATCGTGTTCCTGCCGGACTACGACATCGGCATGGCACGCTTCCTCTACTCCGGGTCGGACGTGTGGCTGAACAACCCCCTGCGCCCGCTGGAGGCGTGCGGCACCTCGGGGATGAAGGCCGCGCTCAACGGCTGTCTCAACCTCTCCATCCGGGACGGCTGGTGGGACGAGATGTTCGACGGCCGTAACGGCTGGGCGATCCCCACCGCGGACGGCGTGGAGGATCCCGAGCGCCGGGACGCCATCGAGTCGGCCGCCCTCTACGACCTGCTGGAGAACGCGGTCGCCGCGCGTTTCTACGACGTCGCCGGCGTGGGCACGCCGCCGCGTGACTGGACGTCGATGGTCAAGCACACCCTGTCGACCCTCGGGCCGCAGGTGCTCGCCACCCGGATGGTGCGCGAGTACGTCGAGCGCTACTACGTCCCCGCCGCCGCCTCGGCGCGGGCGGCCTCGGCGGACGGCGCGCACGGGGCCCGGGACCTGGCGGCGTGGAAGGAGCGGGTCCGGGCGGCCTGGCCCGGGGTGCGGGTGGTCAACGTCGACTCGGCCGGTCTCGGCGACACCCCGCAGGTCGGCCAGTCGCTGGTGGTCCGTGCCACGGTCGAGCTCGGTGGTCTGGAGCTGGCGGACGTGGAGGTCGAGGCGTCCTACGGGCGCATCGACGAGTCCGACCGGCTGCTGGGCCCGGCCACCCTGCCGCTGGCCCATGTCGGCCCCGGCGAGGGCGGTGGCCTGCGCTTCGAGGGCACCATCCCGCTGCGGCGGACGGGTTCCTTCGGCTACACCGTCCGGGTGCTGCCACGGCACCCCCTGCTCGCCTCACCGGCCGAACTCGGCCTGGTGGCGAACCCCGACTGAACGATCTCCGTCGGCTCCGTCGGCTCCGGCCGCCGGAGCCGACGAGCAGGCCGGCACAGGGCCGCGCTGGCCTGCTCATTCGTTCACTCGATGCGTTCATCCGGGTGCCCTACGCACGCGTCGCGCCCTGCGGAACATGCCAACAATCCAACAAACATGCTAATTCCAAGATCGATTAGTATATTTGTTGGCTGGGAGGAGGGTTCCGTGCGTAGCTTTGCCGATCTTGACCGGCTACTTGATCATGTTCCGTCACGAGTTGTCAAGCACCTGAGTGCCATCGATCGTGGAGCCGGTTCCGAGCAGCTCTTCCGCATCCAGATGCCCGGCCTGCTCGACCAGCTCGCGGACCGGGCTCGGGTGCTGAGTGTGACAGCATCCTCGGCGATCGAAGGCGTGACCGTTGACAGTCCGGAACGGGCCGAGCGGATCATCCGCGGCCAGGTCGGCGGACTGCGGACCAGGGACGAACGGGAACTCGCCGGTTACCGGGACGCGCTCGACTACGTCTACCGTGAGGACTTCTCCCCGGTCAACCCGGGGCTTCTGCTGCATGTCCACCGCCTGCTCTTCCGGCGCACCCAGGGGAGCGGGGGCGCGCTGAAGGCCCAGGACAACCTCGTCGTGGACCGGGCCGCGGACGGAACGGTGACTCTGCGTTTCGTCCCGGTACCCGCGTCCGAGACCGAGTACTTTCTGGCCGAGCTGACCAGTCGTTACTCGATCGCGCGCAACAAAAATGATCACCATTCGGTTCTGCTGGTGGGCCTGTTCGCGCTGGATTTTCTCGTGATTCATCCCTTTGAGGACGGCAACGGCCGAGTGGCACGTATCATCTCGAATGCGCTGCTGCTCGACTGTGGCTACCAGATGTGCCGATATATCAGCCTTGAGAAGATTATTTCCGACAGTGCCGAAGAATACTATTCGTCCCTTCTCGCGTCCACGCATGGGTGGCATGGCAGCCAGCATGATCCGTGGCCTTGGCTCGAGTACTTCTCGGCGACCGTCGCGACCGCCTACTCCATCTTCGCGGACCGGGCGGCGGCTGGACGTTCGGGCATCAGCAAGCAGGACAGGGTTCGCGACCACATTCTGTGGCACGCTCCCCGCCGCTTCCGTCTCGACGACGTGCGTACGGCGCTGCCGGGAGTCAGCGACCAGACGATCCGCATCGCGCTGAACGCGCTGCGGGACGAAGGCCATGTGATCAGCAGCGGAGCTGGCCGGGCGGCATTCTGGACCCGTCTCGACCGGCCCGTGCCCCCCTCCGGGTAGACGCGAAGGTGCCGTGTGTCCCGCGGGACATGCCAACAATTCAACAAACATGCTAATTTCAAGATCGATTAGTATATTTATCAGTGTCGAGTGGCCTGGCCTCGGGCGGATGGCGGGCGCATCCGCTTGATCTCGATCATCGTCGCGGCATGGCACCGCGCGACCGCGTCAGCCGGGATGCCAGCCCCGCCGATCTCATCGGGTTCACAGGCTGTACGTCTGGCGCCTTGCTTGTACGGAGCGATGGCCTGTTGTACGTTCGATCTATGACCGTGTCGCCTGAAATGAGCGTCTCCGAGGCACGGGAGAGCCTGGCTGCGATCATCGATCAGGTCCGCGCCGACCACCAGCCGGTCTATCTCTCCCGTCGCGGGCGGCGGGTCGCCGCCGTCATCGACGCCGACGACCTGGACCGCATCCTCGCCTTGGCCGAGGACATGGCTGACATCCGCGAAGCCGAGCGAGCCCGTGAGGAAATGGCAGCCACCGGGCAGACACCCGTTCCCTGGGACGAGGTGAAGGCCGATCTCGGCCTGGAATGAGATATACGGTCACCATTGCTCCGGCCGCGTTCCGCCGGTTACGCAAACTCGACCCCGTCGCGCGACGCCGCGTGCAGGCTGTGATCGACCTGCTCGCCGACGACCCTCGTCCGCCAGCCGCCCGGCAGCTGGTCGGCGGCGGCGGTGAATGGCGCGTACGTACCGGCGACTACCGCGTTGTGTATGACATCCAGGACAAAGAGCTGATTATCCTAGTCGTCGCTGTCGGTCATCGCCGAGATGTCTATCGTTGATGTTCATCTGGCTTGCTCATGCGGTGGCGCGTAGGAGGAGGACGGCGCGGCCGGCGACGGGTAGGTGTTCGCCTGCGTCGAGGGGCCGGGACAGGGTGTCGAGGGTGGCGGGGAAGCCGGCGAGGTCGTCCGCGCTGGTGTCGAGCAGCAGCGTGTAGGTGGATGCCCATGGCTGGCCTGGCAGGACGATGGTCACCGGGTCGGTGTCCGGGTGCAGGATGAGCAGGAAGCTGTCGCCGGTGGCCGCGGTGCCGTCCGGCGCGTGCCAGCCGAGGGCTGTTCCGCTCAGGTGGGCGACGAGGGTGCGGACGTGCGGGGAGTTCCAGTCCGCGTCCGACATGACCGCGCCGTCCGGGCGGAACCAGGTGATGTCCGCGAGTGCCTCGGTGGTGGAGGGGCCGCCGTGGAAGAACGTCCGCCGGCACAGCGTCGGGGAGCGGCGCCGCAGCGCGATCAGGCCGCTGACCAGCGGCAGCAGCATCGGGTCGGGCCCGGCCGGGTCGGGTGCGGCTGGGCCGTCGGCGGGTGCCGGGCTGTCCGCGGGTGCCGGGCCGTCGGCGGGTGCCGGGCTGTCCGCGCTGGGGGTGTCGGCGGGCCGGGCGCGGCCGGGGG
>NZ_CEVIVD010000025.1:34346-48183 GCF_982290655.1 Protofrankia sp. CiP1_Cm_nod3 | reverse complement strand
CTACTCTCCCGGCGGAGGGTGGGCCGGCCACGGCTGCCCCGGCGGCGCCGGCTGCCCCGGCGGGGGCCGCTCCGGCGGGGGCCGGCGGGGCAGCGCGGCACGGCCCCGCGTCCGTTGTCGCGAACGTTCCACCGGAACTGCTCGCGCGTCCGGCGCAGGCCTGGGACTTTGAGCGCGTATCGTCACCCGGACCGGATATCAGTGACCGGTGGGGAGACCGATGAAAAGAAGCGTTGTCACCGGCGGTGCCGGCTTTCTGGGGTCGCACCTGTGCGAACGGCTGCTCGACGAGGGCCACGCGGTCGTCTGCCTGGATAATTTCGTCACCGGGGCCCCGGAGAATGTCGCGCACCTGGCCGGGCACGAGCACTTCCGGCTCGTCCGCTGTGATGTGACTGATTATGTTCATATTGTCGGTCCGGTCGATTATGTACTGCATTTCGCGTCACCGGCGAGCCCCATCGACTACCTGCACCTGCCGATTCACACGCTGAAGGTCGGCTCGGTCGGTACCCTGCACGCTCTCGGCCTCGCCAAGGAGAAACGGGCGCGGTTCGTGCTGGCGTCCACCTCGGAAGTCTACGGTGATCCGCAGATCCATCCGCAGCCGGAGGACTACTGGGGCCATGTCAACCCGGTGGGGCCGCGAGGCGTGTACGACGAGGCGAAAAGGTTCGGCGAGGCACTCACCATGGCCTACCGGCGCAGTCACGGGGTGGACACCGGAATCGTCCGTATCTTCAACACCCATGGGCCGCGGATGCGCCCCAACGACGGCCGGGCGATTCCCGCCTTCGCGACCCAGGCGCTGCGCGGTGAGCCCATCACCGTCGCCGGTGACGGAAGCCAGACCCGGTCGATCATATATGTCGACGACCTGGTGGAGGGGATCGTGCGGATGATTTTTTCCGGTCATCCCGGCCCGATGAACATCGGTAATCCGCACGAACTGTCCATTCTCGAGCTCGCGGAACTGGTCCGGGAGGTGGCCAAGAGCGAGTCCCTCATCACGTTCGTCCCGCGCCCCGAGGACGACCCGACGGTCCGCCAGCCCGACATCTCCCTGGCCCGGCGCGTCCTGGGCTGGGAGCCCGTCGTCGACCTGCGCAGCGGGCTCGACAGCACGGTCTCCTGGTTCCGTGAGCACCCGGACGTCGCTTGTCCGGACGCCCGTCCGGACGCCGGCCGGCGAGGCTGACGGGACCGTCGTCCTCACTGTCGCCGTCTCGCTGTCCTCCCGCTGCCGTTCCGCCGTGCTCCCGTCGTGCTCCCGCTGCCGTTCCGCCGTGCTCCCGCTGCCGTCCGCCGTGGTCCCGTCGTGCTCCCGCCGTCGCGCGGACCGCTCTTGACAGTTCTGACCGTGTTGGTTGACGTGGGCGGGGCGGGTGCTAAGTTGGCACTCGGCACGTGAGAGTGCCAGCGACGACAGGCGCCTGTTCACCCGCGACGGCAGGCCGCCAGGGTCGCTCTCTCATCCAGCGCAGGAAGGGGGAGGTCGATCGTGACGACCGCCACCAAGGTTGCGATCAAGCCGCTCGAAGATCGCATTGTCGTACAGCCGTCCGACGCCGAGCAGACCACCGCGTCGGGCATCGTGATCCCGGACACGGCCAAGGAGAAGCCACAGGAGGGCACCGTCCTCGCGGTGGGCCCGGGCCGTTTCGAGGACGGCAAGAGGGTCCCGCTCGACGTCAAGGTCGGCGATGTCGTGCTGTACAGCAAGTATGGCGGCACCGAGGTCAAGTACGCCGGCGAGGAGTACCTGGTTCTCTCCGCTCGCGACGTTCTGGCGATCATCGAGAAGTAGGTATCCGGCAAGGATCCTCAAGGGCGTGTTTCGCCAGCCCGGACGGTATTCGGACGATATGCGGCTGTGCTCGACTGTGCTCGTCCGTATTCGTCCACACGCATCCGGTCCGCATGTGTCCGTATGCGGCTGTTCGTCCGGATCGGCGAAACACGCCCGCTTGCCATCGGGCCATGCCCGGTGGGCATCGGTCGATGCGGACGGCCGTCGTCCAGGCGCCGGTTCGCGCGATCTGACGATCCACCGGACACGGCCCAGGGCCACCAGGGTGCACGATCACGGCTTTCCGCGCGTGCCCGGGGGCCCGAAGGGATTCCAGGGCACGCCCTGAGCCGGTTCGGGAGGACCACCTAAATGCCCAAGATCCTGTTGTTCAGCGAGGACGCCCGCCATGCCCTTGAGCATGGCGTGAACGCCCTCGCGGACGCTGTGAAGGTGACGATCGGCCCGCGCGGCCGCAATGTCGTCATCGACAAGTCCTACGGCGCGCCGACGATCACCAATGACGGGGTGACGATCGCGCGCGAGGTCGAGCTGACCAGCCCCAACGAGAACCTGGGGGCGCAGCTCGCCAAGGAAGTCGCTACCAAGACCAACGACGTCGCCGGCGACGGCACCACCACCGCCACCGTCCTCGCGCAGGCGCTGGTCCGCCACGGTCTGCGCCAGGTGGTGGCCGGGGTGCCGCCGCTGTCGCTCAAGGCCGGTATCGAGGCCGCCGCCGAGGCCGTCTCGAAGGCGCTGCTGGAGCAGGCCATCGAGGTCGACTCGAAAGAGGTCATCGCCCATGTCGCGGCCATCTCGGCGCAGGACACGAAGGTCGGCGAGCTGATCGCCGAGGCGATCGACCGGATCGGCAAGGACGGTGTGATCACCGTCGAGGAGAGCCAGACCCTGGGCCTGGAGCTCGAGCTCACCGAGGGGCTGCAGTTCGACAAGGGCTACATCTCCCCGTACTTCGTCAGCGACGCCGACCGCATGGAGGCCGTCCTTGAGGACGCCTACGTGCTGCTGCACCCCGGCAAGATCAGCGCGCTGAGCGACATCCTCCCGCTGCTCGAGAAGGTGGTGGAGGCCCACAAGCCACTGCTGATCATCGCCGAGGACGTCGAGGGCGAGGCTCTCTCGACGCTGGTCGTCAACGCCATCCGCAAGACCTTCCAGGTCGTCGCGGTGAAGGCTCCCGGCTTCGGCGACCGGCGCAAGGCGATCCTGCAGGACATCGCCGTGCTCACCGGCGGGCAGGTCGTCGCGCCCGAGGTCGGCCTGAAGGTCGACTCCGTCGGCCTGGACGACCTCGGCCGGGCCCGCCGGATCGTCGTCGACAAGGACAGCACGACCATCATCGACGGCTCCGGGGACGAGACCAGCGTCGCCGACCGGGTCCGCCAGCTCCGCGGCGAGATCGAGGCCACCGACTCGGACTGGGACCGCGAGAAGCTCCAGGAGCGGGTCGCCAAGCTCGCCGGCGGGGTCGCGGTGATCAGGGTCGGCGCGGCCACCGAGGTCGAGCTCAAGGAGAAGAAGCACCGTCTGGAGGACGCTGTCTCGGCCACCCGCGCCGCGGTGGAGGAGGGCATCGTCGCCGGTGGCGGGTCGGCTCTGCTGCACGCGTCCGCGGTACTCGACGACGGCCTGGGCCGCACCGGGGACGAGCTGGCCGGGGTGCGCATCGTGCGGGACGCGCTCGATGCCCCGCTGAACTGGATCGCCCGCAACGCCGGTCACGAAGGGGCAGTGATCGTTTCCAAGGTCAGGGAGCAGCCGGTCGGCAGCGGTTTCAACGCCGCCCGCGGCGAGTTCACCAACCTGATCGCGGACGGCGTGGTCGACCCGGTGAAGGTGACCCGGTCGGCCGTGGTGAACGCCGCGTCGATCGCCGCGCTGCTCATCACGACCGAGAGCCTGATCACGGAGAAGCCGGCCAAGCCCCAGACGGAGGCCGCCGGCCACAGCCACGGCGGGCACGCGCACTCGCACGGGCCGGCGTTCTGACCCGTTCACAGCCCGCCCACGGCCGTAGGCCGCATCCACCGGGCGCACAGCTCGAGCGGCCCGCGCGGTACGGGCTCTGATCGATACGCGGGCCCTTTACCGGTAAGGAGTTACCGGTAAAGGGCCCGCGGGGCGGGACGAGCCGGCGTACGGGAACGCCGCGGACGGCCCGGGGACGGCCCGGGGACGGCCCGGGGAGGGCACTGTGAAGATGACATCGTGAGCACGAAGACGACATCGTGAACACGCGTCAGAGGCCCGACAGGACGACACCGACCGTCCTGTCGGGCCTCTGACGCGTTCGCCGTGGGTCTTCGCGGCGACGCGGTCACACATCGCGGGTGGTCCACCCGGTGGGGCCACCTTGTCCGTACATCTCGTCACGAGAACGCGGACACCGCGGGCACCGGCCCGCCCCGGCGACCGCCGTGATCGTGGCCGCGGCGGTCGTCCCGGATGTGGTCACGGATGCCCCGGCACGCTCAGCACGCCGGGGCGAGCCCCGGGCGGGCCGGGCTGTGCCGCCCCGCTCCGCGCCGCGTTCGGCCGGTCAGGATGGCCTCCCGCTCGGACTCGCTGAGCCCGCCCCACACCCCGTAGGGCTCACGGGCCTGCAGGGCGTGCTCCGCGCATGCCTGGATCACGGGACACCGCGCGCAGACAGCCTTGGCGGCCGCCTCACGGGCCGCGCGGGCCGGGCCCCGCTCCCCTTCGGGATGGAAGAAGAGCTCGGTGCTCTCCCCACGGCAGGCGCCGTGAAGCTGCCACTCCCACTTCTCGGCACCGGGGCCTGGAAGTCGTCGGACGTCGGTCATCGGCCTGAGCCCCCCTCTCAACCATGGGCGGCTGGCGCCGCAGCTACACCGTAGTACCGCGCCATATGTTGTTCAACACTGAGAACCACTCGGCACGTAGTCGTTCGGAGCCGGTTCGTCGCCAAGTTGTGGGTACGGTCGCCGAGAGCCACCATGAGCGCTGTGACCCCCTCCCCGGACCCGGCGGAGCACAATCCGCGGTACACCGTCGCCGCGGTTGCCCGACGGCTGGGCATCGCGCCCGCTACCCTGCGTACCTGGAACCGCCGGTACGGGCTCGGTCCGGCCGACCATGTTTCCGGTACCCGTCGCAGGTACGACCCACACGACCTGGCCCGGCTGGAGTTCATGTGCCGTCTCACCCAGGCCGGGATCGCGCCGGCGGAGGCGGCCCGCCTGGCCAGGAGCGCGCTTCCCGAGGACCTGCCGGAACCGCAGTGGCCGGCGCCACTGCGACAGGTCGAGAACGAGACACACTCCGTAGTCAGCTCCGACCGGCCGGGCGAGCCTGACACCCAGGAAGCCGATCAGCCGCGTACCGGCC
This sequence comes from Protofrankia sp. CiP1_Cm_nod3, assembly GCF_982290655.1. Taxonomy (NCBI): domain Bacteria; kingdom Bacillati; phylum Actinomycetota; class Actinomycetes; order Frankiales; family Frankiaceae; genus Protofrankia; species Protofrankia sp. CiP1_Cm_nod3. The sequence continues at coordinate 43,022 of NZ_CEVIVD010000025.1, read as the reverse complement.
GGCCCGTCGTGGTCGCGATCTCCTCCGGCGACGGCCGCGGCGCCGCTGGGAACGTCTCAGCGCCCGCCGTCATCACCGGTCCGGCGGCTGGCGCTGGGATGTTCCCGGCGGCGGATGTCGACGACCTGGTGACGGGTGCTGCCGATCCGGCGGACGACTCGGCGGCAGCCATGGCCGGGCCCGGCCGCGTGACCGAAACGGGCCGCGTGACCGAAGCGAGAGGGTCAGGCGGCCGGGTGCTGTCGCTGGCGGGCGCCGGCATCGCTGCCCGCGGCCTCGCCCGCGCGGCCATGGCGCTCGACTCGTCCGCGGTGACCCGCATCCTGGCCCAGGCGGTCGAGGCCGACGGCGTGGTCGCGGCCTGGCAGGACCTGGCGTGCCCGGTGCTCGTCGCCGTCGGCCGGCGCTGGGAGCTGCGTGGTGACGCGGTCGACGTCGAGCATCTGCTCAGCGAGTGCGTCGCGGCGGTCTTCCGCCGGGTGGCAGACCGTGACGTGGGCGCCCACGCCCGTCCGGTGCTGCTCGCGTGCACCCCGGACGAGCGGCACAGCCTCGCCCTCAACGCGGTCGCGGCCGGGCTGGCCGAGCGGGGGATACCCGCCCGTGTCCTCGGTGCCGCGGTACCGGCCGCCGCGCTGCGGACCGCGGTCGTACGCACCGGCCCGGCCGCGGTGTTCCTCTGGTCCCAGCGCCGGGCTTCGGCGGACGTGCGGGTGTGGCGCGGGTTACCGACGACCCGGCCGTCGACGTCGATCGTGGTGGGGGGTCCCGGCTGGCACAGGACGATCGTCGCGCCGCGGGTCCGCCGCGCGCAGTCCCTGCCCGAGGCGCTCGACCTCCTCACCCCTTCCCCTGGGTGAAGAAAAAGCTCCTTTGAGGGAAGAAACAGCTCCCTTGGGCAAGGGATCGGTTTCCCGGGCGAAGCGGCGGCTCTCCTGGGCGAAGCGGCGGAACGTCCGCTGACTTCGCCGCTGTCCCGTTACCCGGCCGGCATTACCTGACCGGTGTTTCCGGCGGACGGGCCGCCGTTGGCGGGGCGAGGCGAGGCGAGGCGAGGCGAGCGGGCATATGCGCGAGGAGGCGGATCCGATGCTGTGCCGGCGGCGGGCTCGCGCCGCCGTGAGCGCTCGCAGGCCCGGGCGGGGACACACCGGGGCGATCAGGGGGAGACCGGGAGCAAGGGAAGCAGGAGCAAGGGAAGCGGGAAGAAGGGGAAGAGAGAGGGTGGTCAGCGGGAGTCGGCTTCGGAGGCCTCGCTCGTCTCGTAGACACCGTCGGCGTAGCCGCGTGCGTAGTCCCAGCTGACGTAACAGGAGGGGTCCGGGGCGTATGCGGGCTCGTGCACCCGGGTGCGTCCCTCGTCGAGCAGATGGCGCAGATTGCCGGTGAGGAGATCCCAGCTGAAGAAGTGCGGTTCCGCGCATCCTTCGCAGTCGACGACGAGACCGCGGTAGCCGCGGGGTTCCAGCAGGGTCCGGAAAACATCGAGATCGCCGAGTTCGGCGAGCACCTCCTCGCGTTCCTGCGGCGACAGAGGCTCCAGCAGATCGGTGTCCTCGGCCGGGTCCAGGCGGGCGAGTTCTGCGGTCGGATCCTCGGGGTCGTCCGCGAACGGGTCGAGAGGCTCGTTGCTCACGCCGACCACGCTACGCCGGACCGGGCCCCTTAGTGGTCCCGATCGGCGACTCCAGACGCTGATGTGTGCCCGTATCGCCTCTTTACCGAGGCTACGGACCGTTTCGAGTACGCGCTATCGCGGCCGGCCCCGAGGAATGATCAGTATGCCCTGTGAAGCCCGCGGCCACGACGCCTTTGGCCAGGCCGCGTCCCTGACGTCTCCGGACACGTGAAAAGTCATGATCGTGGACTCTTTGGCCTAGCATGTAAAGCTTGAACCTCGTACTGATGGCCGCCCGCTGATGGCCGCCCGCTCCGGGCGGCCCGCCGCCCGCGCCGCCCGCGCCGGGCCGGGAAGACGACGGCCGGGAGAGCCACGGCCGGGCGGCCCGCGGCCGAGAAGGCTGAGGGCAACGGCCGGGAAGGCAGGCGGCAACGGCGGGGAAGGCAGGCAAGCAAGGCACGGTCGGGAAGTGCCGTGCGGGTGCGGTACCGGCATGGCGAACAACGAAGCGTGAACGGAAGGTGCCATGAACAGTCCCATTGTCCGGCCGGCCGTGTCTGATCCGGAGCCGGTGCTGCCAACGAAGCTGGCCACGCTGGGGCTGACCTTCGACGACGTACTGCTGCTCCCGGCGGAATCGGACGTCATGCCCTCGGAGGCGGACACGTCCACGTGGTTGTCCCGCCATATCCGGCTCGCCATTCCGCTGCTGTCCTCGGCGATGGACACCGTCACCGAGTCGCGGATGGCGATCGCGATGGCCCGCCAGGGCGGGGTGGGCGTGCTGCACCGGAATCTTTCCGTGGACGACCAGGCGCAGCAGGTCGACATGGTGAAGCGTTCCGAATCAGGAATGATCACCGCTCCGGTCACCTGCGGCCCGGACGCCACCATTGACGAGGCCAACGAGCTGATGGCCCGGTACCGGATATCCGGCGTCCCGGTGACCGAGCCCGACGGCCGGCTCGTCGGCATCGTGACCAATCGCGACATCCGGTTCGAGCGTGACTATTCCCGGTCGGTACGTGAAGTAATGACGCCGATGCCGCTCGTCACGGCGCCGGTGGGCGTGTCGGCCGATGACGCCCTGGCCCTGCTGCGGCAGCACAAGATCGAGAAGCTTCCCCTGGTGGACGACCGGGACCGCCTGCGCGGGCTGATCACCGTCAAGGACTTCACCAAGCGCGAGCAGTACCCGCGGGCGACCAAGGACGCCGACGGCCGGCTGGTGGTCGGCGCCGCCGTCGGGGTGGGGGAGGACGCCTACAAGCGCGCCCAGGCCCTGGTGCGCGCGGCGGTCGACTTCCTGGTCGTCGACACCGCCCACGGCCACTCCCGGGCGGTGCTGGACATGGTGCGCCGCGTCAAGGCCGACCTGCCGACCAGGGCAGACGGCAGCCCCCTCGACGTCATCGCCGGCAACGTCGTGACCGCGGACGGCGCCCGCGCGCTGGTGGAGGCGGGCGCCGACGCCATCAAGGTGGGGGTCGGGCCCGGCTCGATCTGCACCACGCGGGTGGTGGCCGGGGTCGGCGCACCCCAGGTCACCGCGATCTACGAGTGCGCACAGGTCGCCCGGGAGCACGGCATCCCGGTGATCGGCGACGGTGGGATGCAGTACTCCGGGGACATCGCCAAGGCGATCGCGGTCGGGGCGGACACGGTGATGCTCGGCAGCCTGCTGGCCGGCGTCGACGAGAGCCCCGGCGAGCTGATCTTCATCAACGGCAAGCAGTACAAGGCGTACCGCGGGATGGGGTCGCTGGCCGCGATGCGCAGCCGGGGCACCACCACCTCCTACTCGAAGGACCGCTACTTCCAGGACGACGTCCTCTCCGACGACAAGCTCGTACCGGAGGGCATCGAGGGGCAGGTCCCGTACCGGGGGCCGCTGGCCGCGGTGGCCCACCAGCTCGTCGGCGGCCTGCGGGCGGCCATGGGGTACACCGGCTCGCCGACGATCGCCGCCCTGCAACGGGACGCCCGGCTGGTGCGCATCACCGCCGCGGGCCTGAAGGAGAGCCACCCGCACGACATCCAGATGACCGTCGAAGCACCGAACTACAACTCGCGGTAACACCGCCGGGAGGACATCACCGGTGACCCCGCTAGGGGACGGCGCCGGTGATGCCGAGGGGAGGATGCTGCCGTCGGGAGAACCCGGTGACGCCGTGAGAGGACACAGTGGCTGAGGTCGAGATCGGTATCGGTAAGAGCGGCCGGGTCGGCTTCGGCCTGGACGCGCTGGGCATCGTGCCGTCGAGGCGCACGCGCGACCCCGCGGACGTCTCGCTGACCTGGGAGATCGACGCCTACCGTTTCGACCTGCCGGTGGTGAGCGCGCCCGCGGACGCGGTGACCTCGCCAGCCACCGCGGTCGAGCTGGGCGCCCTCGGCGGCCTCGGCATCGTCCATGTCGAAGGGCTGTGGAGCCGGCACGAGGAGCCGGAGCCGCTGCTGGCGGAGATCGCCACCCTCGGCCCGGACGCGGCCGGCCGGCGGCTGCGGGAGCTCTACACCGCGCCGATCCGGCCCGAGCTGGTCGTCAAACGGCTGACGGAGATCCGGGACTCCGGTGTGGTCGCGGCCGCCGCGCTGCGCCCCCAGCGGGTCGACGCGCTGTACCCGTTTCTGCTCGAGGCCGGGGTCGACCTGCTCGTCATCCACGCGACGGCGGTCTCGGCTGAGCACCAGTCGAGACGGACCGAGCCGCTGAACCTCAAGCGGTTCATTGGCGAGATCGACGTGCCCGTGCTGGTGGGCGGGTGCGCGTCCTTCTCGACCGCCCTGCACCTGATGCGCACCGGGGCCGCCGGGGTGATCGTCGGGGTCGGCCCCGGCGGCGCGGACACGACCAGGGCGGTGCTCGGGGTCGGCGTCCCGATGGCGACCGCGATCGCGGACGCGGCCGGCGCGCGCATGCGCTACCTGGACGAGTCCGGTGGCCGGTACGTCCACGTCATCGCGCACGGAGGTGTGCGCACCGGCGGGGACATCGCCAAGGCCATCGCCTGCGGGGCCGACGCGGTCATGCTCGACACGCCGCTGGCCGCCGCCGCCGAGGCACCCGGGCGCGGCGGCTACTGGTCCATGGACCTGCTGCACTCCCGCCTGCCGCGAGGCACCTGGGAACCGGTCGCGGCCGCCGGGACGCTGCGGGAGATCCTGCTGGGCCCCGCGTCGGTGAACCCCGGCACGCTCAACCTCGCCGGGGCGCTGCGGACCGCGATGGCCACGACCGGCTACGCGACGCTCAAGGAGCTGCAGAAGGCCGACGTGCTGGTCACCGCGTCGCTCCGCTGACCCGCCGCCGGCCTCTCCCGCACCGTCCGCCTGCCCCTGGCCGGAACTGTCGCGGACGTTCCGGGCCGGCTGCGCAACTGGGTGAAGTCCGCTTCCGGTGGCATGACGGCCGTTTCCGGGCCCACCCGGAAAATCCTCGTGACCTCCGGTGAAGCTCACTTCGGGCAGCATGGCACCCTGGAACCGTCTGTTCTGGTCCGAAGGATGACACATGCGCATCGACGAGCACGGTCGCTGGGTCAGCGATGATGGTTCGTACGTCTGGGACGAGGTGGCCCAGACGTGGCAGCCGTCAGCGGCGTACACCACCGAGTCCACGACCACCGGTTCCGCCGCCGGTTCGGGCGGTGCCGGTGTCACCGGTGGCGCCGGCGCCGGTGCCGGTGGCTATACCGCGGCCGCCACGACCGGGGAGTTCGCGCCGGGCTACCTGGCGCTGGACACGTCGGGCTGGTCCGTCCTGGACGGGACGCTGTCGCCGGACGCGGCCCGCTCGGGGCCGGCCCCGGGGCCGGACGGTGGCTCGCGAAGCCCGCAGGCGGCTGTCGACACCCCGCGGCCGAGCGGGCCGGAGGGCTGGCCGCCCCAGGACAGCATCTCGTCGCGGGACGCTGACATCCTGGCCAACACGGGCGGGATGGACATCACGGCCGTGGCCACGGGTGGGCCCGCCTGGGAGAGCTACCCGCTCCGGGCCGGCGACCCGGGGACGGGGCCGGCAACGGCCGCCGACGCCCCGACGGCCTTCGGCGCGGTAGGCACCTCCACCTTCAGCACTGTCGTCGCCCCGAGCGCGGGGGAGATCACGTCGGCCGGTGCCAGTGCCCGGGGGCTGTCCGAGCCGTTCGGTGTGGTGGACGTCATTGCGCTCGGGCCCTCCCAGGGCGGCGGCCCGCCCGGCGCCGACACCGCCGCCACCATCCTGGGCTCCCCGCCGCGGGCCTCGACCGGCGCGCACCGGCAGCACCGCAAGCGCCGGGCCGGTGGCCGGCTGGCGGCGCTCCGGCCCGGCGCGGGCGGTGACAGCACCACGCCGGGGACGAACCGGGCCACCTCGGGGGCGAGCCGGTCGCTGACCCGGCGCCTGTCGTCCGTCGCGGCGTTACCGCGTCAGGTGCTGATCGCCGCCGCGGTGGTGGTGCTGCTCCTGATCGGCCTCGGCGGCTATCTGGCGCTGGGCGGGAGCGACGGGGACGCCGTGGCCGACACGCCCGTCAACACCGTCGAGGGCGCTCCGCCAGGTACGGTGCCCGCCCGGCCCGCGCGGTACAGCGAGTCGCTGCGCGCGGACTATCTGCGGGAGTGCGTGCAGATCAGCCACGGGCTACAGGCCTACTGCGCGTGCACGCTGGAGAGGCTGGAGGCCAACTATCCGCAGGACCAGTACGAGCAGTTCAACAAGAACGTGAACTCGCCGGAGACGACAAGGATCGTTCAGGAGATCTCCGACCAGTGCGTGAGCGTCTGATGACGGCGAGCTGTGCTGTAGGCTGTATTCGTCCATATTTCCGGTGTTTCGTGGCGTGCGGGCTTTCGCGGGCGTCTGGGCCGTCCCTGATGGATGTTGATCGATGCGGACGGTGACCCAGGTAGTCTCAGGTGGGGCGGAGGGTGGCGAGGCCCCCGTACGGCGCGGAACGGCGGATCGGGGGCGTGCAATAGCGGAGCTATCGGTGACGACAACAACACGACAGGTGTTCGCCTGGGTGCCACCCGTGCGGGCGAGTATCCGTCGGGCACGGCCTACGCCCTTTACCCGGACGACTACCTGGACCTGGGGGGCAGGACATGCCCACCGACGGGCTCTGGCCGAGTGGCGATGACGCGTGGGCGTGGGACGCCGTCGCCGGGGCGCGGCGTCCATCGACGGCAGCCGGTGACGCGGGCAGCCCGGTGACCGGCCCCACGGGCCGTTCCGGCGTACCGGGCCGACGCGCGGACGACTTCTTCGCGGTCGAGCGGGTCGGGGAGGCCGATGACCGCTCCCAGCCGTCCGTCCCGCCGGTTCCGGACAGATCCGGCGCCCAGGATCCAGCCGGCCAGGGGTGGCGCGACCGTCCTTTCCCCGCCCCCGACCCGTTCGACGTCTCCGCCGGCCATGAGCGGCCGGTGCTGCCCGCCTATCCGTTCCAGCCGGCTCCTCCGCTCCAGCCGGCTCCTCCGCTCCAGGCTCCTCCACCCGATCCGCGGCCCGGCTGGCTGCCGAGTGGTGGTGACCCCGCGGCAGGCACGACCGGCGGCTACGGCAGTGGGCGCTGGGGGCTGTCCGTGGAAGGCGGCGATCGCGTCGGTGTCACCCAGCGTGACGTCGGTGCGCCCGGCGGCGCTGACGGATTCACTGGTTATGGCAGCGCCGCCGGCCAGAGCGCCGCCGGCCAGAGCGCCGCCGGCCAGAGCGCCGCCGGCCAGAGCGCCGCCGGCCAGAGCACCGCCGGCCAGAGCACCGCCGGCCAGAGCGCCGCCGGCCAGAGCACCGGCCATCCCTGGCAGTCCGCTCCGGGGCCGGCGAGCGGGAGTGGCGCCGGGCCGAACAACTATCAGCCCGGCGTGCTGCGTGGCTTCGCTCCGCAGCACCCCGATACCCGCAGCTCCACCGACGGTTATCGGACTCGTCCGCGTGACGACAGGCCCGCCCCCCCGCCCGCGGGCAGCTCTTTTTTCGCTGCTGGCCAGCCCGGCCAGCGCCTGTTCGACACGGGCGCCACCGGGCGGCCGGACGACCGTCGGCCCGGTGGCGCGCAGCCACCGCCCGGCCGGGTGCTCCCGGCCGCCATGCCCCGGGCTGCCGTACCACCGGCATCCCTGCCACCTGCGGCGGTACCACCGGCATCCCTACCGCCGGTGGGTATGCCGCCGGACGGCGGTTTCGGGGGGAGCGCAGGCCCGGCACCGGCCCGTGGCCCGGCCGGGTACGGCGGCCCCGGCTCCACCGGTAACGGCGCGCCGGGCTCCGGCGGTTTCGGGGACCGTTACGGAAGCGGTCGTCCGAACGGTTACGGGCCGACAGGCCATCAGGCCGGTTACCCGTCGCTCATGGGAAATGATCGTGAGCTCCTGCCCCGCCAGCCGGACAGCGCCGGGCCGGGGGACGGATCGACTTCCTACCTGACGGGCGACCCGTTCCGGGCGGCACAGCCCCACGGCCGCGGACGGCTGTCCCCTGCCGGGCCGAACCCGCTGCCTCCCGACCAGGGCGGCCCCCTGGACGGGGGCCCGGCCACCCCAGCCGGCAGCCCGGTTCCGAACGGCTACGGAGCGGGCGGATATCCCGGTTCCGGGGCCGCTCGGGCCCTCGTCCGCGGTGCCGGCGTGAACGACGGCGCGCCGTCCGCTCCTGGCGCACCCCGGCCGGCCGCCGGGAGAGCGGGCGGCGGCAACGACCGGGCCGTGCTTCTCCCGCCCGCCTACCGGGGCCAGGCCGCGGCCACCAGGGCTGAGCCGCCCGCTCCCGCCCGGACGCATTCACGTACCGCCCCCCGGCCACCGTCGGCGATGTCCGGAGCCAGGACGCCCGGGGGCGGCCTGCCAGGCGAGGCGGCCTTCGCGGACCCTGCCGCGGCGTCCTCCGCCGCCGGGCCGGTGGAACGCACCGATATCGTGCCGAGGGTCACTGACGCCGTACGGCCAAGGACGTCGCGTGACAATATGCCGTCGCCTCCAACCGTGCCACCCGGGGTGCTGGGACAACCGCTGTCGGAGATGACCGCGACGCTGTCGAGGATCGGGTCCGTGCCGGACACCGGCTCGCGTGA